>CAUPZK010000010.1:0-55598 GCA_963515835.1 uncultured Aggregatibacter sp. | reverse complement strand
TCAAGTGCCCACACAGTTTGTCTGATTGATTGTTAAAGAACAAAAAACGACGCGCAGTTTTATGCTTTACAACGGCGCGTCGTTGTGGGGGCGTATTATAGGCATTTATCATGGCCTTGCAACCCCTTTTTTCAATTTTTTACAAAATATTTTTTAATTGATTATTTTTTAGATCTTTTGTCTAGAAATCAACCTTGGCAGATCCGCTATGGAATCTAATACATAGTCTGCCGCACTTTCCCCCTCAGGCGTAATCTCCTTGCCGGTTCGCACTAAGATATTTGTGTTAATCTTTGCCCCTTTCCCTGCAAGTAGATCATCAACTTTGTCACCGATCATAATCGATCTTGACGGATCAATTTTCAATTCTTCAATCGCCTGCAATAACATCCCCGACTTCGGTTTACGGCAATCACAATCCTGTTTAAACTCTGCAAATTTTGCCTCCGGATGATGAGGGCAGTAATAGATGCCATCCAAATCAACACCACGATCCGCCAACGACCAATCCATCCACTCCGTCAACTGCAAAAACTGTTCCTCGGTAAAAAAACCTCGTGCAATGCCGGATTGATTTGTCACCAGAACCAACAAATAGCCCATTTCTTTGAGTTTTTTTAGCGCCTCAATACTTCCCTCAATAAAATGAAAATGATCAATGTCATGCACGTAACCGTAATCAATATTCAACGTACCGTCTCGATCTAAAAAAACCGCTTTTTTCATATTTGTTTATCCTGTCTATCTATGTATAGCTGTCGATTATCTTCTTTATTTCTATCTCGTGCAAACCCTCTGCTATTTTGTTCTATAGAGAAACAAATAATTATAAGAATGTCGCGGATAAATGTTGACATAGCATTCTAGACGTCTAGAATACAAAAATTCTTTTCGATAAAAATTAAACAGCAAAAGGGCTTATATGATTAAGCTAGAGAATGTCAGCAAAATTTTCGACGTTTCAGGTAAAAAACTGACCGCACTTGATAACGTTTCTTTAGATATTCCGAAAGGACATATCTGTGGCGTTATCGGCGCATCCGGTGCAGGCAAAAGCACCCTGATTCGTTGCGTCAACCTATTGGAAAAACCCTCTGTGGGTTCCATCATCATTGATGGCAAAGATCTCACTCAACTTAGCGATGCTGAACTGGTATTGGAACGCCGTAATATCGGCATGATTTTCCAACATTTCAATTTATTGAGTTCCCGCACTGTCTTTGGTAATGTTGCGTTACCTTTAGAGTTAGAAGGTACACCAAAAGAAAAAATCGATGCGAAAGTCAACGAATTGCTCTCTTTGGTAGGCTTAAGCGACAAAAAAAATGTGTATCCGTCTAATTTGTCCGGCGGTCAAAAGCAACGCGTCGCCATTGCACGCGCACTAGCAAGCAATCCCAAAGTGTTATTGTGCGACGAAGCCACCAGTGCGCTGGATCCGGCAACCACACACGCTATCTTAAAATTATTAAAAGAAATCAACCGCACTTTAGGCATCACGATTCTTTTGATTACCCACGAAATGGATGTTGTCAAACGCATTTGTGATTTAGTTGCCATCATCGATCACGGCAAACTCGTAGAACAAGGTTCAGTAAGCGACATTTTCTCCAATCCAAAAACAGAATTGGCTCAAGAATTTATTCGTTCTACCTTTAACGTTAATCTGCCTGATGAATATCTAGAGAATCTATCACACACGCCAAAACACGCTAAGTCTTACCCGATTATCAAATTCGAGTTTACCGGACGCTCTGTGGATGCCCCACTGTTATCTCAAGCTTCCAAAAAATTCGGCGTAGAATTAAGCATTTTAACGTCCCAAATTGAATACGCCGGCGGTGTGAAATTCGGTTTTACCGTGGCTGAAGTGGAAGGCGACGAAGACGCTATTACACAAACCAAAATCTATTTAATGGAAAATAACGTACGCGTTGAGGTATTAGGCTATGTGGAATGATTTTTTAACGCAACTTACACCTCAAATGTGGCAAGCAGTGTGGGTTTCTACCTATGAAACCGTGTATATCAGTTTTGCTTCAACCCTTCTTGCCGTTATCGTTGGTTTGCCTTTTGGTGTGCTCACCTTCCTCACCGGCAAAGGCGAAATTCTGCAAAACGCTCGTTTAAATCTCATTTTGAACATTGTGATTAACATTGGTCGCTCCATTCCTTTCATTATTTTGTTAATCATTTTGTTGCCCTTTACCCGTTTCATTTTGAACACAACGCTGGGGACAACAGCGGCAATTATCCCATTAAGCATTTGCGCCATGCCATTTGTGGCACGTTTAACCGCTAATGCCTTAGTGGAAGTGCCAAAAGGCTTAACGGAAGCCGCAAAAGCCATGGGCGCGACAAACTGGCAAATCATCCGCAAATTCTATTTGCCGGAAGCGCTGCCAACCTTAATTAACGGCATCACACTGACCTTAGTGACCTTAGTGGGCTATTCCGCCATGGCAGGCATTGTTGGCGGTGGCGGTTTAGGCAGTCTCGCCATTAACTACGGCGAATACCGCAACATGGTGTACGTAAAATGGGTCGCCACAATTATTATTGTCGTATTTGTCATGATTTCACAAAAACTGGGCGATGATTTAGCAAAACGCGTCGATCATCGTTAATTCACTTAACATTGACATCAAAAGAGGATCTTTTATGAACTTAAAAAAACTATTAGGCGTAGCAACACTTGCCTCCGTATTTGCATTAACGGCTTGTAACGAAGAGAAAAAAGCGGAAGCTGCACCAACCGCAGAAGCACCGGCTAAAATTAAAGTCGGCGTCATGGCAGGCCCTGAGCACGAAGTGGCTGAAATTGCGGCAAAAGTTGCGAAAGAAAAATATAACTTAGACGTTGAATACGTTTTATTTAACGACTATGCCTTACCAAACACCGCCGTGTCTAAAGGCGATTTAGATGCGAACGCCATGCAACACAAACCGTATTTAGACAAAGATTCCCAAGCGAAAGGGTTAAACAATCTCGTTATCGTGGGTAACACCTTTGTTTATCCATTAGCCGGTTATTCTAAAAAAATCAAAAACGTAAATGAGTTACAAGATGGCGCTGTGGTTGCGGTACCAAATGATCCGAGTAACTTGGCACGCGCGTTAATCTTATTGGAAAAACAAGGGTTAATTAAATTAAAAGATGCCACAAACTTATTCTCTACTTCCATGGATATCATTGAAAATCCAAAACATTTACAAATCAAAGAAGTGGACACCTCTGTTGCTGCTCGCGCTTTAGACGACGTAGATTTAGCGGTTGTGAATAACAACTATGCCGGTCAGGTTGGCTTGAATGCGCAAGATCACGGCGTGTTTGTGGAAGATAAAGATTCTCCATATGTGAACATTATCGTGGCACGCACTGACAACAAAGACAGCAAAGCAGTACAAGATTTCGTGAAAGCTTACCAAACTCCGGAAGTGGAACAAGAAGCGAAAAAACACTTTAAAGACGGCGTCGTAAAAGGTTGGTAATTTGAAGCCCCTATAAAAACACCGTAAAATGAGACCGCACTTTTAAGCCATAAAAAGCAAAGTGCGGTCTTTTTTTTACACGTTTTTTACGGAGGAAATCAAGATGAAAGTCACCAGTTCAGCCATTGAAAACGGACATTACGCCGACAAATACGGCAAGCGAGGCTCGCAGTTTAGCCCAAATGGCATGCCCACCTACTCCATTCCTTTTGAAATCACCGATGTGCCTGCCGGCACAAAATCCTTTGCTGTAGTGCTAGAAGATAAAGATGCCATCAGCGCTGCCGGCTTTGTTTGGACGCACTGGCTCATTGCTGACTTGGAACGCACTTCCGTGCAAGAAAACGAAAGCCAAACAGCAACAGATTTCGTGCAAGGCGCAAACAGTTGGGCAAGCGCATTAGGCAAGTTTGATATCAAAGAAGCCTCCGCTTACGGCGGCATGGCGCCACCAAATTCAAACCATCGCTATGAACTTTATGTCTATGAGTTAGATACCAAACTCAATTTGCCGCAAGGTTTCCGTTTCAACGAACTCCATTACGCCATGCAAGGGCATATTTTAGAGCAAGCCTATTTAGTAGGTTGGTATAACGTTTAATGCATCGGTTTAAGAAAAATCCTCGTCACATTGACGAGGATTTTTTATGAGCGCTTTTAGACACCCTTTTTTGCGCCTATAATAAGCCGTTTATTTTTATTCAATCGAGAACATCATGTTAGATATTGTTTTATACGAACCGGAAATACCACAAAACACCGGAAATATCATTCGTTTATGCGCCAACACCGGCTTTCGCTTACATTTAATCGAACCTCTAGGATTTACTTGGGACGACAAAAAATTACGCCGTTCCGGCTTGGATTACCACGAATTTGCCGACATTAAAAAACACAAAACTTTCGCGGCATTTTTGCAAAGCGAGCAACCCAAGCGTTTGTTTGCCCTCACGACAAAAGGCACGCCTGCACACAGTGAAGTGAAATTTGAATTGGGCGACTATTTAATGTTTGGCCCGGAAACTCGTGGCATTCCGATGGACATTTTAAACAGCATGCCGGCGGAACAAAAAATCCGCATTCCTATGGCCGCCAACAGCCGCAGCATGAATCTCTCCAACTCCGTAGCCGTCACCGTATATGAAGCTTGGCGCCAGCTGGGATATCAAGGCGCGGTCAACTTAAACCGATAACAAAAAGCCCATCATCTGATGGGCTTCTTTTTTAAGTGCGGTCGTTTTTTCTCGCATTTTTACGGTAAATGCCTAACGTACGTTTAGTGCAGCCGCCATATTTTCTTGTAATTGCTCCAACATGGCATAGCGTTTACGATACATAGAACGCTTATTGCTTGGAATATCGTCCATATTTTTGGTTTCAAAATGCAGTGGTAATTCCCAATAATCTTTTAACGTGCCGGCAGATTCCGCGAAAATCGCATCATAATCCACCACATAACGTTTACTTTGCACAATGCGGGATTTGTTTTGATACTTATGCGGAATGCCCCATAAGGCAGAATAGCCTAACACATTGGTCAGGGCTTTCATGGCTTCTACCATCAAATAAGCCGGACGCAAACCATGACATTTCTTGGTCAGCAATTTCACCATGTCTTTTGAGCCTTCAAAATTCGGCCCTTGAATCACCGCAATTAAAAGCGCCTGTTGCACTTTGCCAAAGGTCAATAAATACACCAATTCTTGGCTTGGTGAATGAATTAGTTCCAATGTCCAAAATCCTTCCATCGGCTGATAATCAGTGATGGTTAGTCGCATTTCAAAATCAGGGATCACTTCACCAAAAGAAATCGCTTTTTGCCACAAAGGCGGTAAACCAAGTGCGGTCAATTTCTCCGGTAAAAATGTCAGGTTATCGCACATGGCATCAAAACGTTGTGTCGTATTAAAGCGTTTATCCAAGAAACGATGCACTAATGGATAACTAAAATTTGCCCGTTGATTAAGCAAGTCAACGAGCCACGGTTTTTTATTCACCACACTTTCAAATTTTTTCACTGCCTGCCAGTGCAACCAAGAACGCAAGCGATAGCGAAAACGTTTCATACGGTAGGATTTCTGATTTCTATCCGGATATAACGCATGAGGATCCGGCCATTGATAAACATGTTGCTGTGTCATAATAAATTTTATTTAGATTCAAATAAGGAAAAATCGGGGCACATTTTCGCATAATCTCCCCTTTTTTGCATTTTTTTGTCGTTTTTTTGCGGTTGATAAAGTATCCTAGCCGGCAATTTATCACCTTGGACACAAAGCACATTATGTCAGAGATTAAACTGAATTATCACAAAACCCATTTTTTAACCAGTTCGCCGAACCTCAAAAGTCTGCCGGAAGACAGCGGCGTTGAAATCGCCTTCGCCGGTCGCTCCAATGCAGGAAAATCAACCGCACTGAATGCCTTAACGAATCAGAAAAACCTTGCCCGTACGTCAAAAACTCCTGGGCGTACCCAACTCATCAATTTGTTTGAAGTAGAACCGCAATGCAAGTTAGTGGATTTGCCTGGCTATGGCTATGCCGCCGTGCCGGAACAAATGAAATTACAGTGGCAACAAGCCCTTGGCGAATATTTACAAAAGCGCGAATGCCTTGCCGGAATTGTGATTTTGATGGACATTCGTCATCCGCTCAAAGATTTGGATCAGCAAATGATTGAATGGGCAGTGGCTTCCGAATTACCGGTGTTATTACTGCTCACGAAAGCGGATAAACTGAGCCAAAGCGAACGCAGTAAGCAAGTCAAAATGGTGCGTGAAGCGATTTTACCATTCCAAGGTGATATTCAAGTGGAAGCCTTTTCTGCGTTAAAACGTACCGGGATTGATCGCTTGGCCGCCAAATTAGATGCGTGGTTTGCCCCGATTTTTGCCTAAAAAAAGCCATTTCTGCGATTCTGATCGCAAAAAAGTGCGGTGTGAATTTCTTTCATTTCGCACTTTTTTTATTTTGGCGCTCCGCCTTTTTCTTCTTTCTTCAACATTACGGAGCACAATATGTCTTTAGCCATCGTTTACAGTCGCGCCTCCATGGGTGTTCAAGCGCCACTGGTCACCATTGAGGTGCATTTGAGCAACGGTAAGCCAAGTTTTACGCTGGTTGGGTTACCGGAAAAAACGGTGAAAGAAGCCCAAGATCGTGTCCGCAGTGCGTTGCTCAATGCTGAATTCAAATATCCTGCCAAGCGCATTACCGTCAACCTTGCCCCGGCAGACTTACCCAAAGAAGGCGGACGTTTTGATTTGCCCATCGCCATCGGCATGCTTGCCGCCTCGGGCTATATTGATGCAGAAAAATTAAAACAGTTTGAATTTATCGGCGAACTTGCCTTGACCGGTCAACTGCGTGCCGTGCATGGCGTCATCCCTGCGATTCTGGCAGCGAAACAAGCCAAGCGAAAATGCATTATTGCACAAGGCAATGCCAACGAAGCGTCACTGGTTTCCGAGCAGGAAACCTATTACGCGAATTCTTTATTGGAGGTGGTGCAATTTCTTAATGAACAAGGAGAACTGCCTCTTTCCGGTGACATCAAAACTCAAAGTGCGGTGGATTTTTTCCCTGAAAATCCCAAAGATCTGACAGACATCATCGGACAACAACATGCCAAGCGCGCTTTAATGATTGCCGCAGCAGGGCAGCACAATTTGTTATTTTTAGGCCCGCCCGGCACAGGAAAGACCATGCTTGCCAGTCGCTTAACCGGATTGCTGCCGGAAATGACCGATCAAGAAGCCATTGAAACCGCCGCCATTGCAAGCCTTGTACAAAATGAATTGAATTTTCACAACTGGAAACAGCGTCCTTTTCGTGCGCCTCACCACAGCGCCTCCACACCGGCATTGGTGGGTGGTGGTTCGATTCCAAAACCTGGGGAAATCTCCCTTGCACACAATGGCGTGTTGTTTTTGGATGAACTGCCTGAATTCGAACGCAAGGTGTTAGACGCGCTCCGCCAGCCGTTAGAAAGTGGTGAAATCATCATTTCCCGTGCCAATGCCAAGATTCAATTTCCGGCAAGATTTCAGCTGATTGCCGCCATGAACCCAAGCCCGACGGGGCATTATCAAGGCACGCATAACCGCACGTCACCACAACAAATCATGCGCTACTTAAATCGTCTGTCCGGCCCCTTTTTAGATCGTTTCGATTTATCTATTGAGGTGCCGTTGTTGCCGCAAGGGAGTCTGCAAAATAGTGGTGAACGTGGTGAATCCAGTGCCACCGTGAGAGAAAAAGTCTTAAAAACACGCGCTATTCAACTGCAACGTGCCGGCAAAATTAACGCCCATTTAACCAGCAAAGAAATTGAACGGGATTGCAAACTAGAGGAAAAAGATGCGCTATTTTTAGAAAATGCGCTAACCAAACTCGGGCTGTCTGTGCGGGCATACCACCGCATACTCAAGGTTTCCCGCACCATTGCGGATTTAGAAGGAGAAAAACATATTCACCAGCGACACTTAGCAGAAGCCTTGGGCTATCGTGCGATGGACAGACTATTACAGAAGCTTTCTAAAGCATCTGTGTAACCAACCGGCAAGACTAAGGCACGCCACGCAACAATGGCACAGCGGTATAAGGTGGAATGGAGGTAGGTGCAGGCATTTCACTAAAAAGAAGCATAAAAGGTTTCGGCGGTGCCACTTTTTCGTTTCGCCACAAACTGCCCATAGAAACGAGTTGCACGTCCGCCGGCAAATTGGCAATGCCCGCTTGCAAGACGGCAATGGTATTTTTTCGCGGATGCCCGATGGCAATGGCGATGCCGTGTTTCTGCGCATATTGCACGGCGGCTTGAAATTGTCGTTGCACATCGGCAAACGCATCGCTATCGTCTAAAAAGATATGCCGATCTAACGTGCGCACGCCTTGTTCTTTTGCCATTTTACCCGCCACACTGCGACCAATAGTGCGGCTATCGAGGAAAGCCAAATGACGCTCACGAAGTGCGGTCATTAATTTGGTCATTAAAGGCCCATCTGCCGTAGCCGCACTGCCCATGTGATTGTTCATCCCAATCGCGTTAGAAACAATATTATGAGCCGTTTGTACCCGATGGCTCACCTCCCCTTGAGACATGCCCAAATGCAAACCACCGTCTTCAATTTTCATTTTAGACACCGTTTCCATGGGCATATGAATGAGAATATCACGCCCTTGTTGGAACGCCTGTTGATTACGTTGTTTGGCATAAGGTGCAGCCGGAATAATCGCCACCGACACCGCTTTCGGCATCGCCAAAATTTGTTCGTCTTCTTTTGCGTGATAGCCTAAATCGTCAATCACTATGGCAAGTTTAGCGGAATAGGCAAAGGACGCCGCCAAAAGTGCGGTCGTCAACAACAACGTTTTTTTGATTGCCAAGGTCATCGCAACCAACCTAACGGATTCACTGCCACGCCTTTGCGGCGAATCTCAAAATACAATCCGCTTTTCGATTGACCGCCGCTATTGCCCACTTCACCGAGTTTCTGTCCGGCTTTCACAAGCTGTCCTTCTTTCACGGCGACTGATTGGTTGTAGCCATACAAACTCAAATCGCTCTCACCATGTTTCACAATCACCATTAAACCGTAACCTTGCAACCAATTGGCGAGAATCACCCGCCCATCGGCAATGGCTTTCACCGGCGTACCGGCACCTGCCGCAATCACGATACCTTTCCAGCGTAATTCGCCCATTTGCGCAGACCCAAAACTGTTCACGACTTTGCCTGCCACCGGAAAACCATATTGTTTTTTCGGAGTACCTAACCCAGCAGTGCTGTTCAACAGTTGTCGCTCTTGCGCGGTGGGTTGATAAGGCTTGTGATTTTTCGTTTCTTCCGCCTGTTTTTTCTGCGCTAACGCCTCACGCTCACGTTGTTCTTGCTGACGCGCTGCCTGTTCCGCCCGCTGGATTTCTTGGCGCAACGCATTTTCGTTGGCTTTCAGCGCTTCTAATTTATTTTCATCACGCGTTAAGTTTTGATTCAGTTGGTTCAATGTGCTTTGCCGTTCCTTCTGCACTTTTTGTAATTCTTGCTGTTGCTTTTTCTGATCGGCAAGCTGTGTTTGTTGTTCTTTATGTTGTTCTGCAATGGCGGTTTTTTGTTTCGCCAGTTGTTCCTGTGTCTGCTTTAAATCCTCAATTAATGCCATTCGCACTTGATTCAAATGGGCATAATACGCTTTCATGCGTTCCGCATTTTGCCCTTTATCAGACAGTATCCGCTCTGCCACTGATGGATTCGTGCCGGAACGATAGGCAGAATCCAACTGCTTCGCCAGTTTGGCTTTTTGCTCTTTTTCTTGTTTTTGTAACTGTTTGATTTGTCTATCGGTATCGCTGATCGTTTTGCGAATTTCTTTTAAATCCGATTCCGTTTGACGCAATTTACCAATCACGTTGTTAATCTGATTTTCTTGAGTTTTTAATGTGCTCTGTAGTTTCTGCTGTTCCCGCTTTTGCTGCTCAATTTTCTGTTTTTGTTGTTGAATTTGCTGATGAATTTTTGATAAATCCTCGTTAGGTGCAGCAAAAGAAAGGGGCGCGCAGAACAAAAGTGCGGTGAAAATCAGACGCATTTTTTGCCTACTTAACATGTTTTTAGCCCGAACCCGAAGTAGTGACTTATTCATTTGATACTGCATAACCATAATTATTCCTTTCTTGTAACGCCGCACAAATATACCACTATTTTGTACCAGACCTGATTTCTCCTGTTAAAAAAACACTTATTTTTACGATAATTTTTCATCATCGCGATCCGGCTCGCAAAAATACTTTCATGACATTGAGTTGCTATCCAAGATTCCCTATTTTCCTGACATTTTTTACATGGGGAATCATACAATGCGCATTATTTATCAATCACTCTTTCTTTTTATTGGCTTTATCTGCGCCCAAGCAAGCTATACCAATCATCATTTCAGCGCCAATCTAGACAATCTAGATGCTCAACAGCAACAACGCCAACAACAAGCCGAAAAAGAACGAGAAGTGCTGCACCGTGCGGAAAACACCATTCATCTTGCTAAATCGACAGCGGAAAAATGGACGTTACCAAAGACGGAACAGCCCTGCTTTCCCATTACACAAATTGAAATAAACGATGATATCAACGCCACATCTTCCCATAAGGCACATCATCCAAGTCAATTTCAATGGGCTTATCAACAAGCCAAAGACAGCCTAGCGCTCACATTACCTCATTGTTTCGGTACACAAGGGCTCAACAATCTCATGAGACAAATACAAAACAACATCATTGAAAAAGGCTATATCACCACACGGGTCGTCATCACCGAGCAAGATCTCAACGGCGGCAAATTGATGCTCACTGTGATTCCCGGCAGACTACGCCATGTTTTACTTGAAGACCAAAGTGCGGTCAAAAAATTAACACCACTCACTGCCTGGACGGCACTCGTGCCACAACAAGGTGACATTTTAAATCTGCATGACATCGAGCAATCCTTAGAAAATTTCAAACGCCTACCGACAGCAGATGCCAAGCTTGAACTTCTTCCTACGCAAGAGAATGATGCGCTCCCCGGTGAAAGTGATTTATGGGTGCAATACGCACAACGCTTTCCGTTTCGATTAACGCTAGGCTTGGACGATGCCGGCTCCACTGCAACCGGTCGATTACAGGGTTCAGCCACCCTTTCTTTAGATAATCTTTTCACGGCAAATGACCTATTTTATGCAGGGTTTACGCATGCCATGAAACGACCAAATTGGTTAGGTTCAGATGAAAAGGGCCCTAGACGCAGTCAAAATGTTCACTTTTATTATTCTGTTCCATTTCGTTATTGGCAATTAAGTGCCTCCCATAACGTGAATCAATATCACCAACAAGTTGCCGCAGCCTATGGGGCTAAAATGCGCTATTCCGGTCGTAGTGAAACGAGCAAAATTAGTCTTTCTCGTGTGCTATTTCGTCACGCACAACACAAAACCCAACTCTCTTTTTCCCTTTGGGGAAGACAATCTTCCAACGCCATCAATCAGGCAGAAATCGACATTCAGCGTAAACGAACTGCCGGCTGGGAAATGGGATTAACTCATCGTTTTAATTGGCACCATTCCACCTTGGCATTCAATGCAAACTTTAAGCGCGGAACCGGTGCCTATCATGCAAAACGTCATCCGGAAGAACGCTTTAATGAAGGTTCGTCACGCATGAAAATTCTCACTACAGAAATCGAAATCACCCACCCATTCCAATGGGCGACACAATCTTTCCATTTCAACTCGCTCTGGCGTGCGCAATGGAATCGAACCCCGTTGGTCATGCAAGATCGGTTCAGTATTGGCGGGCGTTATACGGTACGAGGTACCGACGGCGAATTAACCCTCTCAGGTGAACGCGGTTGGGTATGGCGTAATGAATTGGCATGGCATATCGCCCAAAGCGGGCAGCAACTTTATTTCACCTTAGATAAAGGTGTTGTGCGTGGTAAAGCAACCGATGAATTACTGGGGCGCTCAATGGTCGGCTCCAGCATTGGCCTACGTGGCGGATGGAAGGCGTTGAATTACGACCTTTTCGCCGGCAAAGCGCTCCATGTGCCACAAGGATTTCAACATAAAAGCAAGGTATTAGGCTTCAATTTAAGCCTCACATTTTAATCAGCGAAACCACTTAAGCATGACAACACAATACGTTGACACACATAAAATCAACCGAATAAACCACAAGGATACATTATGAACAAACATCGCTATCGCGTCCTTTTTAGCAAAACCGTACAACGTTTTATCGTTACCTCAGAACTAGCGAAAACAGCAACCGCAGGAAACACAGAAACAGGTGATCTCAAGTGCGGTCAATATTCGGCGTATTTTTCATTTTATCCTTCACTGCAATCCCTGACGTTCGCCGTCTTTTGTGCTCTCGGTTTTGTTTCCTTTATCTCACCATCAGTGTATGCCGAGACATTGATGATTCAAGCCGATTCGGCGGCAGCGACAAATCAACGTCCCGTTGTTTTACAAACCGCCAATGGATTACCTCAAGTCAACATTCAAACACCGAATGAGCAAGGACTATCCCATAACCGTTACACCCATTTTGACGTCGATACGCAAGGGGCCATCTTAAATAACAGTCGGAAAAATACGCAGACCCAACAGGGTGGTTGGATTCAAGGCAACCCTTATCTGGCCGGTGGCGAAGCCAAGGTGATCCTGAATGAAGTCAATTCCAATCATCCCAGCCAACTGAAAGGATATGTTGAGGTTGCCGGGAAAAAAGCAGATGTCATTATTGCCAACCCTAACGGTATTCATTGCCAGGGTTGCGGCATCATCAATGCAGAACGCGCGACCTTCGCCACCGGGAAACCGGAAATTCATCATGGTTCGCTAGACAGTTTCAAGGTCGAGAAAGGCAAAGTGACCGTAGAAGGGAAAGGACTCGACAACAGCCAAACAGACTACACAGATATCATCAGTCGCAGCACAGAAATCAATGCCGGTGTTTGGAGTAAACGGAAGGTCAATGTCACCACAGGTAAAAATCGGGTGACGAAAAACAATGATAGCGTGCAAATTATTCATACTACCGAGAAAGAAAAACAGCCAGAAAATCCACCGCACTTTGCATTGGATGTGACCCATCTCGGCGGAATGTATGCAGAAAAAATTCACTTAATCGGCACCGAGCAAGGTCTTGGCGTCAATCATGCCGGGCACATTGGCGCATCTGCCGGCGAAGTCGTCATTGATGCCAAAGGTCATGTTGTGAACCAAGGGTTTATCGGCGCACAAGGAAATATCCAGGTTCAATCGAGTGAAAACATTGAAAATCGCGGCACTATTCACACAAAAGAAAAGCAAGATTTGAAAGCAAAAACCGTAGATAACCGCCAAGGCACCTTGGCAGGCAAACAGATTCAAATCAATGCGACTCATGTTGATAATCGCAAGATCTCCGATGAAGGTTCACTCATTGTCGCATCAGATAACATCCATCTTCAAACCCAAACATTGGATAATCGAGGCACAAAGAACACGGCAAATCCAACCCAAGGGATACAAGCGGCTCAAGTTACCTTAACCGCACAACAGATCAACAACCAGTCTGGCGGTATTTATGCAACCCAACGCGGAACATTGAATGTCGCAACCACATTGAATAATCAGCAAGGCGATATTCTCTCTGCCGCTCAGTTAGACGTGAACGGTGATAAATCCCACGCGAATATCAATAACGCGGAAGGGAGAATACATGCGGGAAAACACGTAACGTTAACCGCTAAAACATTGCAAAATGAAGGAACCATTAGCACCATAGGCAATGCAGACATCGCTTTAACCGACGGTATTGAGCTCAATAACGCCTTTCAGGTCAACGGTGATTTGCGTTTTACCACCGAGGGAAAATTCACCAATAAGAGCAAATTAAACATTGGCCATCACATCAATATTCGCGCTGCAGAAATAGAAAACACCGAAGCCGCAGAAATTTCATCAAAAACAACGCAAATTTCCACCGTACTTTTCACTAACCGAGGACTCATCGATGGCGAAACGACGCGAATTGAAGGAGAAAGTCTAAATAATGTAGGTACCGGACGTATTTATGGCAATCAACTTTCTTTTGCTGCGACTCATTTAACGAATGCCAAGGAAGCGGATTCATCAGCCACTATCGCTGCACGAAAACGCCTTGATTTTGGCATCAATACGCTGAAAAACCTTGATCAAAGTTTCATTTTTAGCTTGGGTGATTTACATATCGGAGGAAAATTATCGGAAAACGGTGAAGCGATCGGGCAAGCCAAAGAGATCATTAATGGCAGTGGCATCATTGAAGCGATGGGCGATGGAAAAATCAATACCGCCACGTTACTCAATACGGATTTACACCTCAAATTAGGCATCAACGAATCTCGCGAATATTTTCACCAAGTTGCAAAAACAACCGACAGTCAACGTTTTACGGTAGATAAAGACGGTATTTTTGCTTGGAATAAAAAACGCTCAGAAGCGTGGTTTCAATTTTATGATGGTCGCCCAACGCAATATCAAAATGACTGGATTGGCTGGCGCTATAACAGAACAACCAAAACATCCAAAATTGATGTTCAAACACCGGGAAAAATACTGATTGGAGGTCATCTTTCTTTAACCGGTGATCATCTCAAAAACCAATACAGCAAACTGCTGGTCGGCAAAAACTTGATTCTCGGTGAACAACCGATCACACAAAATATCTCCCATCAAACCCTTTCACAGGGCGATGCCACCTTAATTAATGAAGATGTGATCGGCAACATTGATCGTCTTGATCAAGGCACGGTTTTTAAATGGGTCCACTATCGTAGTCGTGGGATCAAGAAATCCCATGGGCATAAAGACACAGACCATAAGCATTATGAAGTCGCCCATTCAACAGAACACTTTAACTTTAATGTGGTTAAAAACCACATTGGTGATCCGGAAGCGGTCAGAAAAGAAAGTGAGAATACCTCCGTTACGGCACGCACACCGGCAAACGCAATAGGCGATGTTGAAAACACGCTACGTTTGCCAAATCAAAGTTTGTATAAAATTAATCCTCATGCCGATAGCCACTATATCGTTGAAACCGATCCGCGTTTCGCCGATAAACGACAATGGCTAAGTAGCGATTATATGTTCCATGCACTGCGTACCGATCTGCAAAATATGCTTAAACGCCTAGGCGATGGATTCTATGAACAACGTTTAATCAACGAACAAATTAATCAACTCACAGGGCGCCGTTTTTTAGAGGGCTATACGTCTGATTATGAACAATATAAAGCCTTAATGGATAACGGCCTATACTATGCCAAGAAGTGGAATTTAACTCCGGGCGTGGCGCTCACGGCAGCGCAAATGAAGGAACTAACAAGTGATTTAGTTTGGTTCGAAAAACGTGAAACACAATTACCTAACGGTGAAAAAATCAATGTTCTCGCGCCGAAAGTTTACCTTTCTCGCAGAAACAGCAAAATTAATGGTGAAGGAAGCCTGATTTCTGCCCATCAGGTCATCATTCGTGGTATGAACCAGGTCGACAATTCAGGCACGATTTTAGGCCATAACACCCTGTCCATGACTGCCAAAAATATCAAAAACAACGAAGGACGATTACAGGCAAATCACCTTTCTCTTAGTGCGGAGAATGATCTCTTAAATCTGGGGGGAACCTTTGAAGCAAAAGATAACCTGACTGCTCGCGCGAAAAATCTTCGTATTGAAAGTAAGTTATCCGACACAAAAGATACCGGTGACTTTTACAAACAAGATATCAGCAAAATGGCTGAACTTAATCTCACAGACAAAAACAGCAAGCTTCAGATTCATGCCGATGAAAATATTGTAGTAAAAGGAATACATGCCAATATTGCCGGTGATGCTGCATTTTATGCAAAAGGCGATTTAGAGCTAGGTACGGTGACTCGTATTAACAAAGAACATTACCGTATGAATGCGGATAACTATTATTTATTGGATCAAGAAAATCAAATCGGTAATCAAATTCAAGTTAAAGGAAACGCACAGTATATTGCCGGTCAAAACATCACCGTTACAGGAAATCAACTACATTCTGACGGTGAAACGACCATTGCAGCACAGGGTAATATCGATATTCACGAAGGACGGGGGAAAGAACACTTAAATAGTGCTATCAAAACAACCGATCGCGGTTTGTTTAGCAAAAAAACAATAACGTCCAAACACCGCCATGATTATGACCTAGCTGAAGCTTCCATGATCGATGCTGATAAAATTCACCTTCAATCCAATAATGGCAATATTAAAGTGCAAGGAAGCAGCCTTGTGGCAGAAAATGGATTCACCGCACAAGGAAAAAATATTGATATTAGAGAAGCGGAGAACCGCGTATATTCAGAAGAATTTTACAGCAAGAAAAAATCAGGCATGCTTGGCGGCGGCATTGGTGTCACCTTTGGTAGCCAAAAACAAACGCTAGAAACCGACCAAACCAAACTTTACGCTTCAGGCAGCCAAGTCGGTAGCCTCAATCACAAGACCCGATTCATTGCTGAAAACCGCTACACTCAAACCGCAAGTGCGGTCAGTAGCGCCAAAGGTGATGTAGATATTCTCGCCCAGCAAGCCACCATTAAAGCGGCGGATGACAAATACGAAAGCAATATGAAACAAACCTTCGAACAAAAAGGGTTAACTATTGCGATCACCTCCCCTATTTTATCGGCATTACAAGCCGTACAAAGCACCATCAAAAGCGCGCAACAAACAGGCAACAGTAAGAATAATCGAATTAATGCGATGTCTGCGGTTAATACCGGATTTGAAGCTTATCGTGCAGGACAAGCTGTCGGTCAAGCACAAAATGCCTTAGGCAACGTCATGAATGGTAGCGAAGGAATGGATTCCATGGTGGGAATTCAAATTACTTACGGACAACAAAAAAGCGAATCGAAAACGCATACCGAAGGCAAAACGGCGGCTACGTCTCAAGTGAATGCCGGTGGCAAAGTGAATATTGTTGCCACAGGGGCAGGCAAAGCATCCAACATCACCATTAACGGTTCGGATGTCTCCGGTAAACAAGGGACCTTCTTGGGG
This sequence comes from uncultured Aggregatibacter sp., assembly GCA_963515835.1. Classification (GTDB taxonomy): domain Bacteria; phylum Pseudomonadota; class Gammaproteobacteria; order Enterobacterales; family Pasteurellaceae; genus Aggregatibacter. The sequence goes on along the minus strand of CAUPZK010000010.1, from coordinate 38,508 downwards.
GCTGACAATGACATCAACATCACGGCTGCCGAACAAAACCATCTAGAGCGCAGCACCAATAAATCGAGCGGCTTTAACGTGGGAGTTGCTGTGAAGTTTGGTAATGGCGTTGCCGCCGGAATTACCGTGGGTGGAAACCGAGGTAAAGGCTATGGTAACAGCGATGAAACCACTTATGTGGCAAGCCACGTGGGTGACGCCAACAGCCAAACCACAATACAAAGCGGTGGTGATACAAACCTTATTGGGAGCCAAGCAAAAGGTAAACGTGTTGAAGTCAATGCCGACAACTTGAATATCAAAAGTTTGCAAGATAAATCCAGCTATGATGGCAAACAAACGAATGTAAGTGGTAGTGTGACGGTAGGCTATGGTTTTGCCGCAGGCGGTAGTTTCAGTAAATCGAAAATCAATGCTGATCATGCGAGTGTGAATGAACAGGCGGGGATTTATGCAGGTGATGATGGCTATGATGTGAATGTGGAAAAACATTCTGATTTAAAAGGTACTCTCGTTACCTCAACTGAGACAGCAGAAAAGGAAGGGAAAAATCGTTTTAGTACAGGAACAATTACACATTCAGATATCGAAAATTACTCTAACCACAATGCGAAAGGATTTGGTGTTGGAGGAGGCGTTACCATCGGTGGTGGAAATGCGCCAAAAGAAATCGGTGGTGTCGAATTGCAAAAAATCGGCCAAAATAACGCTGATGGAAGCGGAAAAGTGGAAACCGGAGGAATCGCCGGCATTGGCTCTCAAGGGAACTGGGGCGTAGCAAAAGGGCTTATTAGCGGACTTTTAGGACAAGTAAGTGACAAAGGTAATGAACATGGTGTCACAAAAAGTTCCATCAACACACAAAATTTCCTTATTCGAAACAAAGAAACGCAAGAGAAATTAACCGGAAAATCCATTGATGAAACAATTCAGACACTGAATAAAGAAAATCTTCATCAAAAATTAGCTAAAGCGGATATTGAATCGATCAAGTCCGACTTAGAACGTGATTTAAGCGTGGCGACAAAATTTGTGGAAAATGTTAATAGTGTGGGTGATGACATTTACTATAATATTGAAAAAACAGATAAAAATATCTTATTAAAACAAAAGAGAGATAAAAATTGTGAGGATATCAGCTGTATCCAAGCAAAAGAAATTGATGTCAATACGTTAAACGTTCCAAAAACAAAAGAAGAAGCTGAGCAACTTGCCAGAATGTATGCTCATGGTATTTTCAATACAAATGATGAAGAGCGAATTACTGGAGCCATTCAATATGGAGGTAAAGATTATCTCGATAATGATGTCTTAGTAGTAAAACGAAATTATACGAACCCATTAACTGAATTAACTTTTACTGTTTTTGAGCGAATGAGAGCAGGTATGAATTTACCTTCAATCTTCGGGGCGTCTAATGCAAGTCGGGAGCAAGCTCATATCTGGACATTACTAGATACATATAACAAGAATAATCCAACAAATCAGGTGGATTTAACTCATCTTTCTCATAGTTTAGGTGTATCAGGCGTAGTTAATGCAATGAATTGGGCTAAACATAAAAATATCGTTCTAAGCCATACAAAGTTAAATGGAAATACGGTTGGCACATCTTATCCGATGACAAATGAAACAATTGGCGGCATGCTATCTTTGGGGCATTACGAACAAGGATATAAGGAAAAAGCAGAAGAATTATTTAATGGTGGAAATGTAAGCTATGCAGTTGCACCAAGAGATATAGTTGGAACAGGCATTAATCTACCTTTTGTGCCAGGAAAATTCAGCATTGGGATTGGTAATACTGATACCACTGGAGATAATTATTCTGGTATTCCATTAATTGATATGTTTAGAGGAGCTCATAATAAAGCGTATTATAAAGACAAACGAGTTATTGAATTCCTTTACCCTCAAAATCAAAATAACAAGAGCCAGGAAATGGAAAGCATAATAAACTATCAAAAAACAGTTTGGGGAAATATTGGACCTTCATTTAACACAATAAAATTAAATGATAAAGGAAATAAAAAATGAGAAATTTAATATTGTTATTATTTTTTGTTATCTCTGGGTGCTACATAGATAATGGAGCCCCACATTCAAATTATTATTGGAAAAAAGATGGAAAAAAACTTAGTTATGAAGACATAATATATTGTTCCAAAAAAGTGAATGAGAAATCTAGCAAAGTTTATGTTAATCCAAGTTGCTATTATGATTTAGGATACAGGTTTACGGCACCAATATATTGGTGTTTATCATTAGATTCTTCAATAAACAAAGAAGTATGTGAACAATATAAAAAATATAGAAACTAATATAAAAGTAAATACCTACCCCACCAAAAGTGCGGTCAAAATCTCCCTCGTTTTTAACCGCACTTTCGTAAATTCTCATTGACTTCCCCTCGTCCTCCTCCCCACAATATGCGCTTATTTGTTTCGCTTTAACACAAGGAAAGAAAATGGCGTTTAGCTCATTGTTTACTTTATTGGATGATATTGCATCGTTATTGGACGATGTGTCTGTGATGACCAAAGTGGCTGCCAAGAAAACGGTCGGTGTGGTGGGGGATGATTTGGCGTTGAATGCCAATCAAGTAACCGGCGCCACTGCGGAACGTGAATTGCCGATTGTATGGGCGGTGGCAAAAGGTTCCTTGGTGAATAAGGTGATTTTAATTCCTATCGCACTGTTATTAGCTGCCTTTTTGCCGGTGCTCATCGTGCCTTTATTGATGCTCGGCGGAGCCTATTTGTGCTTTGAGGGCGTGGAAAAAATCCTGCATAAATTTTTTGCTCATGAACACCATCACGAAAAAAGTGCTTTCGATGAAAAAGCCAAAATTCGTGGTGCCGTGCGTACAGATTTCATTCTTTCTGCCGAAATCATTATTATCGCCTTAGGCGAACTCGCTGAATCACCAATTTCCGTGCAAATCATCGCCCTTTCACTCATTGGAATTGGCATCACCGTTTTCGTTTACGGCATTGTGGCGCTTATCGTCAAAGCCGATGATTTCGGTTTATTTTTAATGCGAAAAGGTGGTATCACAAGCCATGTCGGCAAAGGCGTTTTATTTTTAATGCCCAAATTTATGCGCTCATTAAGCTTCATTGGCACGCTGGCGATGTTCTTGGTCGGTGGCGGGATTTTCGTGCATAACGTTGAAGCCATTCACCACTTTTTAGAAAATCTTCACCTCGCTGAAGGCGTTTTAGGGCAAATCGCCACACTAGTTACCGGTTTGGCTGTAGGTGCAATTTGTTGTTTGGTCATACTGCCATTAATGAAATTGTTTGAGAAAAAAGCGCCATAAATCCACCGCACTTTCCAAAAGAAAACGGTATTCTTAAATAAGAATACCGTTTTTTATTTCTCGTTAGTCGGGCTGGTTAGCAATCCTGCTTACCATACGCTTCTTGACGTAAAATCGCGCGAACTGCCGCATCAAACTCTGCCAACACATGATCGGCATTTTTCGGATCGGTACCACGTGCATCAAGATAGAACTTGATTTTCGGCTCAGTACCGGAAGGACGAGCAATCAGACGGCTGCCGTTTTCCAAAACAAAGACCAAAATATCGCTTTGACGGTCAGTTTTGGTATGGTCAATAAATTGTGCCACATTGAAACCACCGATTTGGCTTGGTGGGCTATTGCGAAGTGCGGTCATTAATTTGCCGATTTCTGACAAATCACTCACACGAATAGAAATTTGTCCGCTCACATAGGCGCCAAATTCTTTGGTGAACTCCTCTGCATAATCTGCCAAGGTTTTGCCTTGTTTTTTCAAACTACGGACTAAATCCAAGAACACGATGGCAGCCGAAATGCCGTCTTTATCGCGTACTTTATCCGGATCCACCAAGTAGCCCAATGCTTCTTCAAAACCAAATAACAAGCCTTGAACTTTACCGATGTATTTGAAGCCGGTCAGGGTTTCTTGGGATTCAAAACCATAACGTTTGGCAATCTCTGCTAAGGCAGGTGAGGACACAAGGGAACAAGCCAATACGCCTTTTTTACCTTGCGCTTGATATTGTTTTGCCAAATACCAACCCAAGAAACAACCGACCACGTTGCCGTGTAATGGTTTCCAGTTGCCTTCAGCATCCGGCACCGCTACCGCTAAACGGTCAGCATCCGGGTCATTGGCAATAATAAATTCGGCATTGTTTGCTTTCGCCACTTGAATCGCTAAATCTAACGCCCCTTTTTCTTCCGGGTTCGGGAAATTCACGGTTGGGAAAGTGCCGTCCGGCCAGACTTGTTCGGCAACAATGTGCGGTTGTGGCAAGCCCGCTTTTGTCAACGTTTTGCTCAACACTTCATAGCCCACGCCGTGCATGGCGGTGTAAACATAGTTAATGTCGGTTTGTGGTTCTTTCGCAAGTGCGGCTGTTTTCGCAATATAAGCGTCCACCACGGTGTCATCTAACACAACGTAATCTTGGCTGCGCGGTAAATCTTTCACACTGCCTGCCGCGACTTTATCAATTAATGCGGCAATGTCTTTGTCTGCCGGAGATACAATTTGTCCGCCACCGTTGGCTTTGCCTAAATAGACTTTATAGCCGTTATCTTCCGGTGGGTTGTGGCTGGCTGTCACCATCACGCCTGCAGTAGTATCAAAATATTGAATAGCATAAGCCAACACCGGCGTTGGTAATTTGCGTGGTAATAAATAGGCTTTAATACCGGCGCCAGCCATGATTTCAGCCGTGTCGCGTGCAAATACATCGGAGTTTTTACGGCCGTCATAGCCAATCACGATGGAAGGCTGATGATCATACCCTTTTAAATACTCCGCCAACCCGCCGGCAGCTTGCGCCACCAACACGCGATTCATCCCCATAGAACCAGCTTGCAGGCGACCGCGTAAACCGGCGGTACCGAATTGTAAACGTCCGTCAAAACGGGCAGCCAGTTCAGCTTCCGCTTTTGCATCGCCACTTTTTGCCGCGCTTAAAAGTGCGGTTAATTCTGCGTGCGTTTCAGCATCCGGATCTTGGTTTAACCAATTTTGTGCAATCTCAAAAAGTGTTGTCATCATGTCTTCCTTCTAGAAAATAAAATATTAAGAATGTCTGTTAGACTATCTAAAAAATACTGAAAGTAAAACGTTTATTTCCGATTAATTCCCTGTATTTTGATCTATTTCACAGATTCTTCAAAAGCAATCAGCAGCCTCTTTTTTTATGAAAGAAACGAGCAGAAAAACGCCAGAAAGACGACCTCTTGACGCAAAAAGTGCGATGGAAAATAAAAGACTTTTCCCTTTATAAAAAAGCGTTTTTTTGCTATAACTGAGGCAGTTTTTTTAATTAATCTAGGAGACTCATTATGGAATTAGTTTTTATTCGTCACGGCTTCAGTGAATGGAATGCAAAAAACTTATTTACCGGTTGGCGCGATGTCAATTTGACCGAGCGCGGCGTGGAAGAAGCTAAAACCGCAGGTCAAAAATTATTAAATGCCGGTTTTGAATTCGACATTGCTTTCACCTCCGTCCTCACGCGTGCAATCAAAACCTGTAATATCGTGTTGGAAGAATCTCACCAATTATGGATTCCACAAGTGAAAAATTGGCGTTTAAACGAACGTCACTACGGTGAACTACAAGGTTTAGACAAAAAAGCCACCGCTGAAAAATACGGTGATGAACAAGTTCACATTTGGCGTCGTTCTTACGACACATTACCACCATTATTAGATCCGAAAGACCCGAATTCTGCCCATAATGACCGTCGCTACGCACACTTACCGGCTGATGTGATTCCGGACGGCGAAAACTTAAAAGTGACCTTAGAACGTGTGCTACCATTCTGGGAAGACCAAATCGCACCGGCATTATTAAGCGGTAAACGCGTTTTAGTGGTGGCGCACGGTAACTCTTTACGCGCACTGGCAAAACACATTGAAGGCATTTCCGATGCGGATATCATGGATTTAGAAATCCCAACCGGTCAGCCATTGGTCTATAAATTAGATGACAACTTGAAAGTGGTTGAAAAATCTTATTTGTAATACCAAATAAAATTCACCATAAAAAATAACCGCACTTTATTAACTAAAGTGCGGTTATTTTTTGCATTATTTTTAAAAATTAAGCGTTCAAGATATTTTTGATTTCCACCATACTTAAATGATACTCATGCAGACACGCTTATGATAATACGAAGGTAGTTAAGGTATTTTTCTCGCGTACCGCACAGTAACCGGCAAACTGTAGGCGATGTTCACTTAATTCAGATTTACACTCAAATTATTATTGGAAATTTGCAATGCTTTGTACATTTAAAACGTCTCCAATACCATACAACATTCTTCTGAAATTACCGAAAACTCATTATCCAATACATGTAATTCCAAGCTGAACCCTCCTATTAATCAATTTGATTGAGTATATCGTTTGATAAAACCGGATCCGCTTTTTTCTCTTTGTCGCCGTTGATGCGTTGTTCCAAATGTTGGAAATAAGCTTCGCGGAAAGTAACATACGGATCTTGCGCCTGATCTAACAATGCTTCCTTATCCATCAATTTCGCACGCGTATCAATGCCTTGCAAACCGGCTTTTAAGAAGCCCCAAGGACCAAGCAAGGAAAGCATTGGATAGGTTGTATCCACCAGATTACCAATATCTTGACGCGGTGTTGCGGCACCATATAACGGCAACATCACATAAGGACCAGTTCCAACACCATAGCGTCCTAATGTATCACCAAAACGGTTATCGCCTTGTTTTTTCAACGGGTCGCTATAACTTGCTACATCAATTAAACCGCCCAAGCCGAAAATCGTGTTAATCCAGAAACGGTTAAAATGAATGAGTGCCAGCTTAAAATCCCCTTGAACCAAACGGTTGGCAAAACTTGCCGGCTCATCAAGGTTATCCGCCACATTGATGACACCGGTACGCACCGGGCTTGGCACATAGTTTTTCCAGCCCTTAGCCAAGGGTTTTAACACATAAGGATCAGCAACGTGATAGTTGAAATCCCACATTTTACGGTTAAACCCTTCCAAGGCGTCTTTACGTTCGCCGGTTTGTGGATCGATGGAAGAGGAACATCCGGTTAATAACACGGAGCCTAATAGTAATGCGGCAAGGCATTTTTTTATCTGCATAATGACACTCAAGCTGATGAAAAGATGGGCTCATTGTAAACAACTTACCCTGCAACTACAAAAACTTTCTAAAAACCCACCGCACTTGATAAAACAAAAGGCACGATGTTTATCGTGCCTTCATAATAAAGAAGAAATTACAGAATGAAACGGCTTAAATCTTCGTTCTCGATCACCTCACCCAAAGCTTCAGTGACGTATGCGGCATCAATATTCACGGTTTGTCCGTTCATATCGCTGGCGTTGAACGAGATTTTATCCATTAAGCGCTCCATCACGGTATGCAAACGGCGGGCACCGATATTTTCAGTTTTTTCGTTAACACGAAATGCCGCTTCGGCGATTTTCTTAATAGCGTCTTGAGTGAACTCGATATTCACCCCTTCCGTTGCCATTAAGGCTTTGTATTGCTCGGTTAAAGAAGCGTTCGGCTCGGTGAGAATACGCTCGAAATCCTCCGCCGTCAGTGCAGAAAGTTCCACGCGGATCGGCAAACGGCCTTGTAATTCCGGGATTAAATCTGATGGGCGAGCCACTTGGAACGCACCGGAAGCGATAAACAAGATGTGATCGGTTTTCACCATACCGTGTTTGGTGTTGACGGTTGAACCTTCCACCAACGGCAATAAATCACGTTGCACACCTTCGCGGGAGACATCCGCGCCGCTGTATTCGCCTTTTTTACAAATTTTGTCGATTTCATCGATAAACACGATGCCGTTTTGCTCCACCGCATCAATGGCTTTTTGTTTTAACTCTTCAGGATTCACCAATTTCGCCGCTTCATCGTCAATTAAGGTTTTTAACGCATCCTTAATTTTCATTTTGCGTTTTTTAGTTTGGCTACCGGAAAGGTTCTCAAACATGGATTGTAATTGACTGGTCATGTCTTCCATGCCCGGAGGTGCCATAATTTCTACGCCCATCGGCACACCGGCGACATCGATTTCCACTTCTTTATCGTCCAACAAGCCTTCGCGCAATTTCTTACGGAAAATCTGACGGGTGTTGCTTTGCGTATCGCGATTTTCCACTTCGCCCCATTGGTTCTTCGCCGCAGGCAATAAAGCATCTAAAATTCGCTCTTCTGCCGCTTCTTCCGCTTTAGCACGATTCTTGACGATTTCCTGTTGGCGTACCAATTTCATGGCGCTGTCGGTTAAATCGCGAATAATGGAATCCACTTCTTTACCCACATAACCGACTTCGGTAAATTTAGTGGCTTCGACTTTAATGAACGGCGCATTGGCTAATTTTGCCAAACGGCGGGCAATTTCGGTTTTCCCCACACCGGTCGGCCCAATCATAAGAATATTTTTCGGGGTCACTTCATGGCGCATTGGCTCTTGCAGCTGCATTCTGCGCCAACGGTTTCTTAGGGCAATCGCCACTGCGCGCTTAGCGTCGCTTTGACCGATAATATGTTGATCTAATTCAGAAACTATTTCACGAGGCGTCATTTCAGACATGGTTTATTCCTTATAAATTTTTAATTCGGCAATTCTTCAATAGTGAAATTGGTATTGGTAAACACACAAATTTCACCGGCAATTTTGAGAGATTTTTCTACAATTTCACGCGCCGATAATTCCGTGTTTTCCACCAACGCACGGGCGGCAGATAAAGCGTAGTTGCCACCGGAACCGATAGCAAGAATCTGATCTTCTTCCGGTTGTACTACATCGCCGATACCGGTAATGATCAGGCTTTCTTTTTCATCCGCCACAATTAGCATCGCTTCCAATTTACGCAACGCACGGTCAGTGCGCCAATCTTTCGCCAATTCCACCGCACTTTTCAATAAATGCCCTTGGTGCATTTCTAATTTACGCTCAAAAAGCTCAAATAATGTAAAGGCATCTGCCGTGCCGCCCGCAAAACCTGCCAACACTTTGCCGTTATACAAACGACGCACTTTGCGCGCATTACCTTTCATCACCGTATTGCCAAGGGAAACCTGTCCGTCACCGCCGACAACCACTTTGCCGTTGCGACGTACACTTACTATCGTAGTCATAATGTTGTCCTTTAAAAATGGAAAATGTGGATGTTATATTGAGGTAATTTAGGGGGAATTCAAGGGGAAAAATAATATTGGTCATTTATTCACCAATCACATGATAAAAATGTGATCACGGTCAGAATTTTGTATAGCAAACGATTGCTTGAAATTGCTTAATAGAACAAAAAAGGTAGGATTGCCGCCGATATATTCACAATCTCATCAGGAGTCACAATGAAAAATCTTGTTAAACTTTCTCTTGTCGCCCTTTTAACCGCGGCAGCAATTCCCGCCATGGCGGCCAAAACCGAACCTTACACCAATCAAGGTACCAATGCCCGTGAAATGCTCGTGGAACAACCAATCCACTGGATTTCCGTTGAGCAACTGAAAAAAGAATTGGAAGGTAAAGCACCGATCAATGTAAGTTTTGATATTGACGATACCGTGCTATTCAGTAGTCCTTGTTTTTATCACGGACAACAAAAATATTCTCCGGGCAAACATGATTACTTAAAAAACCAAGATTTCTGGAATGAAGTGAATGCCGGTTGTGACCAATATTCCATTCCAAAACAAATTGCCATAGATTTAATTAATATGCACCAAGCCCGTGGCGACCAAATTTATTTCATCACCGGACGCACTGCCGGCGATAAAGATGGCGTTACCCCAGTATTACAAAAAGCCTTCAATATTAAAGACATGCACCCGGTTGAATTCATGGGCGGACGTGAGCTTAGCACCAAATACAACAAAACCCCTGGCATTATCGAACACAAAGTTACTATTCACTACGGTGACAGTGACGACGATATTCTTGCTGCCAAAGAAGCCGGCGTTCGCGGCATCCGCCTCATGCGCGCCGCTAACTCCACTTACCAACCAATGCCAACCCTTGGCGGATATGGTGAAGAAGTGTTAATTAACTCAAGCTATTAATTTTTAAAAAACACATAAAAAATTGACCGCACTTTGAAATGCTCAAAGTGCGGTCTGTTTTTTCAATGAATTTCAGCTTGGGTTAAAAGCGAATTTCGACAGAGGCAGAATAGTTACGGCCTGGTTGATAAAAACGTTCAAGACCCTGATTACCATAACGATAATCTACAGAATTGATTGTGCTTCGATAGTTAATACCTCGTAAGCTATCCCATGTGTGGTATTTTGTATTAAAGAGGTTATAAACACCCGCTCGCAAAGTCACATTTTTCACTGGACGATAGTAGCCAAACATATCAAATACCCAGTGGGATTTATTTAACCAGCGGTATTCACGATGTGTAACCTTTTCTTCCCAACGCTCACAAAGATTTGTGTACCAGTTACTTTCCACACAAACGCTGTCTCTTTCAGTAATTTTAGCATCACTGCCTTTCTTTCCTCGATGATAAGTTAGGCGAGAGAACACACCCCATTTTTCATTTGGCGCTTCATAATCAAGACCAAAAATCAGTTTTAATGGTTGAATTGAGAGTAAGCTATCATCATTTGATAATTTGCCTTTTGCATAACCCAAGCTACCAGAGAACTTAAATCCTTCCGGTAATGGCGTTACCTCATTCAGATTCAAGCTGCCTTTCACTTCTAAACCATAAATACGCGCACTATCCAAATTGACCATTTGTTGGAATGGTGCCGGACTCCATTTATGGCAGTAGACACCATCATAAACGTCAGAACATTTATCATTGAAATACATGTCTGTAGTTTCTTGTTCAAACAAGAAGTTACGATATTTGGTGTAATACAAATTAGCATCTAGCATACCAATGTTATTTTTAGCTTGCGCATATATGCTATGACTCAGGCTGCGTTCCGCTTTTAAGTTAGGATTCGCTTTCCAGTTACCCGCCGGATTATCATAGGTGAAAAAGATTTCCGTTGCAGTCGGCACACGATAACCTGTACCTAATTGATAACCCGCTTTCCAGGTTGGGTTAATCTGCGCATCAACACCGATAAAACCATTCCAATTTGAGAATGTTGTCTCTTTCGGTTGATATTTTTCCTCTGCCCGTAAACATGCAGCAGTACAAGGAATACCATTTTGATAAGATTGCGGTTTTAATTTTTCATAATCATAGCGAACACCTAAGAATGAAGAGAATGTGTCATTCCAAAACGTATCATTTTTCAAACTAAAGCCATATTGTGCCGTTTTCACCGGACGTTGAATGGTATAGATACGACCAGAATTTACGCTTCCATTAGGATTTAACACCTTATCATCGTTAATATTTTTGAAATCACGTTGTGCAATATAAGTTCTAAATGATAATAAATGGTCACCGCCAATGAGAGTAAAGGGCTGAGAATCAACTCTTAGTGTTGCTCGCTTATACTCAGTTTTCATATTGCGATTATCGACATTTTGCAGATAACCTTTGGTGTAAGTTCTGTCGCGCCAGCTACCATGAGCATCATAAGTACCCTTGTAGTTGATCGCACCATTTTCAATTTTTTGATAGTCAAAATCAGTGCGAATTAAACCGATAACAGGGTTATTTTCAACTTTCCATTCATAGAAAAAGTTAGCATTCACACGTCTTTCATAATCATCCGCCTCACGCCAACTGGTATTCATCGCATAAGAATATTCCCAAGTGTAGCGCTTTCCACGTTGACCATTAATAGAAATACCAAGCTTGTGTTGAGGATTTATTTTCCAAGTTAACTTAGCTAAATAACTGTCATTTTTATGGTTAGATGGATCAGGATGAATACGTGCTTCACCAATTTCAGCACGTCTTGCAATATCTTTTTCGCTGTCATAACGGCTGGTTCCCCAAGGCTTGATATTTCCACCCGCACTTTTGAACTCATGCCCTTGACGATGTGAATACATTAAGACGACATCTACATGTTCACTCGTAACGCCAACACCTGCCGTATTGACCCACTCTCTATTTTTACTGGCGTAGCCACTTCTTAATAAACCACCAACGGATTTACCTGGGAATATTAAATCTTCCACATTCATCGTGCGATAATTCACACCGCCGCCTAAGTAGCCACTTCCCATATTGACCGAATCAGAACCTTTTACAATATCGATATTGCGGACTAACTCGGAATCAACACTTAATCTGGAGTTATTAAAGTTCCCATAACGAGCATAAAGGGAATTTTCTTCGAAATCAGGCAAGGAAACACCGTCAACACTAATCCCAACGCGGTTTCCTTCTACGCCTCGCATGGAAAAGCCTTTTAATCGACGACCGTTATCTGCTACACCAACATCTGTGGTGTAACGAACTAAATCACGGGTGTCTCGGATCATTTCTCGTTGAATTTCTTTATGGTTTTTACGAACCGTTTGAGATTGAGCCGCACCGGATTGAACAACGGTTTCTTCAACGGTAATTTCTTGCAACTCATCTTCTGCCAGCGCCACATTTGCTGCTGACAAACCTAGCGTGACCGGTAATAAACCGTAGACTGTGACCCGCATTTTATTTTTTTCATACTTAACTTTCCCAGTGAGTAAAAAATTGCGGGGGGATTATAAAGAAGAAATGAGGAGAAAAATAGTTCTACTTGAGAATAATTTGCATTTTTATGATCTGGTACGACTTATTTATTATTATCTAAAATCCGACTGATTAATTTCAGCCATTGCACTGCCAATTCGCGCTGCATAACGGTCGCATTAAACACCGGATCTTCGCCCAATACACCGCAAGGCAAATCAGGTGGAATTTCGCCTTGTTCATAAGCGGCATAATCCTCACGCCAGTTACCGTCAAAATAATAGCGTTCCAACGTTTCCATTTTCGGCAGAAATGCCTGCCATTTTTCAAGAAACGCCTCAGCTTCCGCTAAAAAATCATTGGCTTCATTCAAAATACCTTCCATTTCTGTGATTTGCTCTAAACGGGCTTTCGATAACATTTGTCCTCCAAAACGTTCAAAAAAATGACCGCACTTTCATTTAAAGTGCGGTCCATTTACAGCGTGTTTTTACGAATTACACATCATACGTGGTGGATGCGGTGTTGCCGCCGCGCCCCGTCCAGTTGGTGTGAAAGAATTCGCCACGTGGTTTGTCGGTGCGTTCGTAAGTGTGCGCGCCGAAGTAGTCACGTTGTGCTTGCAACAGATTTGCCGGCAAGCGGGCGGAAGTGTAGCCGTCTAAGAAGGTAATCGCCGACGCCATACATGGCATTGGAATGCCCACTTCGATGGATTTCGCCACCACTTTGCGCCATTCGCCCATGGCGTTTTCTAAAATGCCTTTGAAGTAGCTGTCGGAACCTAAGAAGATTAAATCCGGGTTCGCTTCATACGCATCACGAATGTTGCCTAAGAAACGGCTACGAATAATACATCCTTCACGCCATAACAAGGCAGTGTTGCCGTAGTTGATGTTCCAGTTGAAGTTTTCAGACGCTTCACGAATCAACATAAAGCCTTGTGCGTAAGAAATGATTTTTGACGCCAATAGGGCTTTGCGCACCGCTTCAATCCATTCTTTTTTATTGCCTTCCACTTTGCCTACGGTTTTGCCGAATAATTGGCTTGCGGCAACGCGTTGATCTTTAAAAGCAGATACGCAACGGGCGAACACGGATTCGGTGATTAAGGTCAACGGAATGCCGAAATCAAGGGCATTGATCCCCGTCCATTTACCGGTGCCTTTTTGCCCTGCAGTGTCTAAAATTTTATCCACAAGGCGGTTACCGTCTTCATCTTTATAGCCAAGAATATCAGCGGTGATGTCGATTAAGTAGCTGTCTAATTCGGTGTTGCGCCATGCTTTGAAGGTGGCTTCCAACTCATCATCAGACAAGCCCACGCCCTCTTTTAAGAATTGGTAGGCTTCGCAAATTAATTGCATGTCGCCGTATTCGATGCCGTTATGCACCATTTTCACGAAATGGCCTGCGCCATCTTTGCCCACCCAATCACAGCATGCTTCGCCTTTGTCGGTTTTGGCTGAAATCGCTTGTAATACCGGCTTCACGAATGGCCACGCTTCTTCGTTACCGCCCGGCATAATGGATGGCCCATGGCGCGCGCCCTCTTCACCGCCGGAAACGCCGGTGCCGATAAAGCGAATGCCTTTTTCGCGTAATGCCGCCACACGACGGTTGGTGTCCGGATAGTTTGAGTTACCGCCATCAATAATGATGTCGCCTTCTTCTAAGTGTGGTAGTAATGCGTCAATGAATTGATCCACCACCTCACCCGCACGCACCATTAACATCACTTTGCGCGGTTTTTCTAATTTGCTCGCCAAATCTTCCAAAGAATAAGCACCGATAATGTTAGTGCCTTTTGCCGCCCCTTGTAAAAATTCATCCACTTTGGATGTGGTACGGTTATACGCCACCACTTTAAACCCGTGGTCGTTCATATTTAAAATGAGGTTTTGCCCCATCACGGCTAAGCCGATAACACCGATGTCGCCTTTTACTGACATTGTTTTCTCCTGTTGGTTGGGTACAAGTTGTTGTACCGATTTGAATACTTTGGTGCAACAAGTTGCACTCTACAAAATAAATTCTATTCTTTAATATCTTTAATCAAAGAACCTTTTTCATCATAGACTTGAAATCGAATTATATGTCCATTTTTATAAAGAATTTTTGTTCTTAACTTACCTTCTTGCGTATAACCTTCAGACCATCCTTGAGCTAGTCCTTTTACCAATGGTGTATGAGAGTGCAATTTCCCATTAGGGTGATAAACATCAAAATATTTATCTACATATCCATTTTTTACAACTGTTTTAAAAGTTCGACCATTACTTGCAGTTCCTGTAAATTCACCATCTTTTATATTATCAGGAAGTTGTTTTTTAGGGATGGTTCTCATGCTTTCAGGAATATCACTAATCTGATTAATTTCAGGCTGTGAAGAAGTAGTCTTGTTATTATCTGCCACACATGCGGTCAATATGAGAGATGCAAATAATGTCACTAATATTTTTTTCATATTTTCACCCTAAGAAATAAATGTTATTAAATTAAAAACTAACGCTAACATCTGCTATAGCCAGATCTTACACCCTTTTTACTTTTCGCCCCCCACGACAGGGTACGTTTCCCAACATGGACCTTTATCTACAAGCACACACTATGAAGCGTGCGCTATCAGTAATCCATCTTCTTGCTACACAAAAGTGCGGTCACTTTTCCAAACGTTTTTTAACTCTTTGTCCATGCACTCATGTGCTGTGTAAACCCAATGTGCGGATAATAATCCACCGCTTGCGGAGCAGATAACAGCACAATTTTGGCTTGTGGATGCAATGCCTGTTTGGTGTGTTCAATTAACTGCACGCCGATACCTTGTTTTTGATATTGCTCGTCCACCGCCAAATCAGACAAATAACAACAATATACAAAATCCGTCACCGAACGGGCGACACCCACCAATAACTCGCCATCCCAAGCGGTCACCAATAAATCGGCATGATGTAACATCGCCGCCACACGTTTTTTATCTTCTAATGGACGACGGGCGCCTAATGTCGTTTTATTAAGCAGTTCAATAAATTGTTCTACTGAAATAGGAAAATTGGTTTTGTATTCGATCATATTGTGAAACCCACTATGCCTAATCGCAATCCTTTATAGCAACTTCGCCGCTGCTTTATCCAAATACCATTCCGTCACGCCGTTTTTTGCCTGAATTTTAGCTGCCGGATAAGGCAGATTTTCCGCCGGTGTGGTTTGAATTTCTTTGAGGATTTCCGCTTTGCCTTCGCCTGTCACCAAATAAGTAATACGTTTGGCTTGTTCGATTAATTTAGCAGTTTTGGAAATGCGGAGCTGTCCGCTTTCCGGATGTTTAGCGATTACCGCAAGGTTTTCATCCGAGAAATTGGTTTGATTCGGGAACAAGGAAGCCGTGTGCCCGTCTGCGCCCATGCCGAGGATAATCCAATCAAAAACGCCGTCAGAAATGACCGCACTTAATTCTTCTTCAAAGCGTTTAAGCTCTAAGTGCGGTTCATTTTCGCCACGAATTCGGTGAATGTTTTCAGCAGGAATGTTGATGTGATCGAACAAGAGTTTTTGCACTTCGCCATAGTTGCTTTCAGGATCGGATGGCGGCACCATGCGATCATCGCCCCACCAGAAATGGAGGTTTTTCCAGTTAACGGCATCCGCGTATGGGGCTTGTGCCAAGGTTTTAAACAATAATTTTGGTGTAGAACCGCCGGACAAGGAAATGTGCACTGGGTGATTTGCTTGGCTATAAACCACAAATTCTTGAGCGATTTTTTCCACCGCACTTTGGGCTGTCGGAAAGGTAATATAGTTCATTGTTTTTCCGTAGGGTGGGCTTTAGCCCACCCTTTTATTCTGTTAGAGGAACGGTGGGCTGAAGCCCACCCTACATGAGATTAACTCAATTAAACTTTTTTCTTCATCAAACCGCTTGGTTTACGCCACACTTTGCCTTCTTTGGCAATCAGTTTGTCTGCGGCTACCGGGCCCCAACTGCCGGCTTCATAGTCATACACGCGACCACCTTGAGCTTTGTAATCCAAAATCGGTTGCACGAATTTCCAAGCAGCGTGTACGGCATCGGTACGCGCAAATAAGGTCGCATCGCCTTTCATGGCATCAAGCAATAAACGCTCGTATGCGGTCATCACGGTGGCCCCCTCTAAATCCGCATAACGGAAATCCATAGACACTTCTTTTGCTTCAAAGCCGGCGCCCGGTTTTTTCAAGCCGAAGCGCATAGAAATGGCTTCATCGGGCTGAATACGGATGATCAACTTATTTTCCGGCGCATTTTGGCTGAACACCGGGTGCGGTGTGGTTTTGAAGTGAATTACAATTTCGGTGACACGCGCCGGTAAACGCTTGCCGGTACGCACATAAAACGGTACGCCCGCCCAACGCCAGTTTTCAATTTCACAACGCAATGCCATGTAGGTTTCTGTGCGGGAATCTGCCGGCACGCCTTTTTCTTCCAAATAGCCTTTCGCCATTTTGCCGTTAATTTCCGCGGCAGTGTATTGACCAAGCACCAAATGATGCTCCATGTCTTCATGGGTTAATGGGCGTAAGCAGTGCAACACTTTCGCCACTTCATCACGCATGGAATTCGCATTGATGATCGCCGGTGGCTCCATTGCCACCATCGCCAACACTTGCAGTAAATGGTTTTGGAACATATCGCGCATTGCGCCGGAACCGTCGTAATAGCCGCCACGGTCTTCTACGCCAATGGATTCGGCACCGGTAATTTCTACATACTCAATAAAATTGCGGTTCCAAAGCGGCTCAAACCAACCATTAGAAAAACGCAACACAAGCAGGTTTTGTACGGTTTCTTTACCAAGATAATGGTCGATACGATAAATTTGGTGTTCCTCAAAGAAGCGGTGAATTTGAACGTCCAACGCTTCTGCCGTTTTACGATCATAACCAAACGGTTTTTCCACAATCAGACGCTTCCAACCTTGTGTTTCTTTGTTTAACCCATGCTCGGCTAAACATTCAGGAATCACGCCGTATAAACTTGGTGGGGTGGATAAATAATATAAGGTGTTGCCGTTAGTTTTATAGTTTTCATGCAAGGCATCAAGGCGCGGAATCAGTTTGGCATAATCCGCTTTGTCTGAGGTGTTGACGGCTTGGTAATATAAGTGGCGACAAAATTGTTCTAAACATTCGCCTTCCGCGCCTTCGTGTTCAATTAGCGTTTGACGCATTTTTTCACGGAAAGAATCGTCGTTTAATTCGGTGCGCGCCACACCCAAAACGGAGAAATCATCGCCTAACCGATCAATTTTATAAAGGTCATACAACGCCGGAATAAGTTTACGATAGGTTAAATCTCCGGACGCGCCGAAGATAACGATACAACAGTTTTCTGTTTTCATTTGGTTACCACATTAATGTTACGATTTAATAAATGCATCGTATGATAAGGAAAATCATCCGGCATTTCTAATCACTCTGATAAATCGGAGCGAAAGATATTATCCCATGGAAAATCTCGCGTCACGCCCATTAAAAAGTTCGGATTCACGAAAGATTCCCGTTGATTGTAAGTCAGCGGTTGATAATTTAAGTCAAAAACCACTCCGCCCATTTCCGCCAGCAAAATCTCTGCGGCAGCCGTATCCCACTCACCGGTACGCCCTAAGCGAATATAGCAGTCACATACACCATCGGCGACCAATGTGCTTTTTAAGCTGCTAGAACCGCAGATGTGAAATGCATAATCAAAATTCGGGCTTAAAATCGACCGCACTTTTTCCGCCGTTGCTGCGGAACCGACGGCAATGCGCAAAGGTCGGTCTAACGCAATGTCGCGGAACGCCAATTTACAAGGTTTTCCCTCTTTCAGCTTATACGCACCAAATCCTTTCATGGCGTAATAGGTATGGCCTAATATCGGTGCATGAATCACGCCCAACACCGGTTGATGATTTTTCACTAAGCTAATGAGCACGGAAAATTGATCGGTGCGATTAATAAATTGTTGCGTGCCATCAAGAGGGTCAATCAACCAATAGGACTCCCATGCCTGCCGCTCCGCAAGGGGAATATTGCAATTCTCTTCTGACAAAATGGGAATGTGTGGTGTAAGTGCGGTCAGTTTTTCCGTTAAAAATTGACTGGCAAACAAATCCGCTTCCGTCACCGGTGTGTTGTCCGCTTTGATTTGAACAGACACCGAATATTGATAAAAACGACGTAAATGCTCACCTGCCTGCTGAGCGATATGAATCACATCCTGTAATAAATGTGTGGTGAGAATTGGCATTGCGTCCTCTCTTATCTTTGCCGGCTTATCTCTCTTTTGGCAACAGCAACGGGAGTGTCAACACGGAATAAAGCGCCATACCGCAACTAAATAATAAGGCAACATCCAACGCACCACTATATAACCAAGTCCCAAAGGTCATCGATGTTTCGAATAAGGTCATGTAAATATACCCGGCAACATTGCTATAACAAAATGCAATAATCGCTGAAATCAACACAATCGCAAACACATTATAACGGGTATAACGGTAGGCCTTCGCCCATAAGGCAATCAGAAACGCCGGAATGGTGGCAATAAAAAATGTACTGGAGAAATAGAATACGATTAAATCAGCAACGGTAAATGTTTCATTGATATTATCGCTAAGACAAAACCCGATGATCGATCCTAAAATTTGCAGAATAGATGGAAATACAATGAATGCTTTTAAGTAAGGAAATTTAGACGGCATAAGAATTCCTAAGTAAAAAAATAGGCTATCAGAAGATAGCCTATTGTAGAGGAATTTTAGCGATTACGCAGATTTTTTTGCACGTAACACACGCAAGGTGAAAATGGTCACACCGGCGATAAATACGGCTAAACCAAGCGCCTCACCAATCAGATCCCAATTTTCCAAATTCAAGGCCAATGGCGCTTCAGACCCACCGGAAGTCACGGAAGCCGCAATGATAAATGCCAGCACAACGCCCATTAAGCTTTCGCCCACAATCAAGCCTGCTGCGAACAAAGTGCCGAAGCGCTCTGCTCGTTTATTTACGTCTTTATCACCACTACGTGCTGCATATTTAGTAATATGGCGATTAATTAACCACGCCAAAAATGCACCGGTGACAACCGGCATATTGATAGAAGGCGGTAAATAGATACCAATCCCCACCGCCAATACCGGTAACGCAAAGGCTTTGTTACTCATTTTTTTCAAGAAGCTATCAATAATGATTAATACCGCACCTAAGCCTACGCCGGTTAGGATGTAAGTCCACTCTAATTTATTAGAGAAAATCCCTTGCGAAATGGTCGTCATCAACGTTGCTTGTGGTGCAGATAAGGCTTGTGATGGATCCATGTCTGGACGTGGTAATGCACCGGTGAAACCATACGCGTGGTAAAGGATTTCCAATACCGGTGCAATCACTAATGCGCCCACGAAACAACCGATAATTAACGCAACCTGTTGACGCCAAGGCGTTGCTTCGACCAATAAACCGGTTTTTAAATCTTGCAGGTTATCGTTAGAAATGGTCGCTGTGGTTAATACGATAGACGCCGTAAACAAGGTCAGTGCGGTCAAAAATTTCTGTCCATCAGTCGTTTCAAATAAACCGGAAGCATTACCGATAGAAACCAATACTAAAGAAATCACAATCACGGAGATAATTCCGATACCGGAAATTGGACTGGAGGATGAACCCACAAGCCCCGCCATATAACCGGAGGCTGCCGCCACAAAGAAACCGATAAATACGGCAAGGAAAGTACAGACGACCACTAACAATAACGCCAACTCCGGAGAAACCGGTGCGGCAGCGATAAAGTGATGTAAGGAAACCACGATTAACGCCACAGCGGCAATTAAAATGTAAATCATGGTTTTTGGTGAAAGGTCAATATCAATACGATGTTCAGATGCACCTTGTGTCCCTTTCAACATACGGAAAGAGTGCACCATACCTTGCACCATTGGTTTCATCAGAATCAATAAAGTCCAAATCGCAGCAATCCCGATAGTTCCCACGCCAATAAAGCGCACTTTCGTTTTCCACATGCTCATGGCATAACTCACGATAGTTCCATCAGTTGGCATATCACCGGACATAGTGAAGAATGGCACCGCTAAGCCCCAAGCAAAGAAGGTACCCAACAACATTGCAATACCACCTACGATACCGATTAAATAACCGGCACCTAATAAGGCTAAAGAAAAGCCCATCGGCAGTTGGAAGATGGCTTTGCCGCTCGGGCCGGTAAACCACGCACTGGCACCATCTGCCATCACGCGTAAACCGTTCGTTAAGAAAGCCACCACGCTGGCGAAAATACCGCCATAAGCAATATCTTTCACGCCGCTGTCTGTATCAGAATTGTTACCGGCTTTTAAAATTTCTGCCGCGGCAACGCCTTCAGGATAAGGTAAATCACTATTGACCACCATGGCACGACGTAATGGAATCGTGAACAATACACCCAACGTACCACCCGAAGCACAAATCAACATCGTTTGCCAGAACGGGAAGTCTTGCCAGTAGCCCATCATCAATAAGCCCGGCAACACAAAAATCACTGAAGAAAGCGTCCCTGCAGAAGATGCTTGGGTTTGCACCATGTTATTTTCCAAGATGCTGGAATCTTTAAAGAATTTCAGTACCGCCATGGAAATGACTGCCGCCGGGATAGACGACGCAAACGTCATCCCCACTTTCAGGCCCAAATACACGTTAGAGGCGGTAAATAATACCGTAATCAACGCGCCGAGGAACATTCCTCGAAAGGTCAACTCTTTTAAGTTTGTAGATTGCATAACATTACCTATTTTTTTAATAAAAACGTTGACACCTTGACAAAAAAACGGCTAATAATCAAGTTTCATTTAATATCTTTTCATTTTCATTAGAATTTATTCAAATCACAATACCAATTATTTACGATTATTTAAATAATCCCGAAGCAAATAAAGTGCGGTTAGATTTTTCGTTTCATTGAATTCCGGATCATGCAACAATTCGTTAATGTTTGTTAATGGCACGCGTACCACTTGCAACGGCTCCGGTTCATCACCTTCCAGTTTGCTCGGATAAACATTCTGCGCCAATAAAATGTGCATGGGGCTATTCATAAAGCCAACGGATGAATTAATCGTGCGCAAATGCACCCAAGATGTTGCGCCTAAACCGATTTCTTCTTGCAACTCGCGATTGGCACTTTGTTGCGGTGTTTCACCTGCATCCATTCTGCCCTTCACAAATCCTAACTCATAGCGCTCTGTTCCCATGGCATATTCACGCACTAACAACATCTCCTCACCATCAATCGCCACCACCATCACCGAGGCATATTTACCGGGGCGAAAACGTTCATAAGTGCGGTACGTTCCGTTGGCGAATTTCAAATCCACCGATTGAATTTCAAATATCGTTGATTTTGCTACAGTTTTTATATTGAGAATGGTTGGTTTTTGTAACATTGTTCTCTTCTTCCCTTGTTTTACAAACCACTGAAATAGCGATACCATACCCCACTATTTTTACAAAGAAAAGGGACCACAACAGGGATGGTACAACAAAAATTTGACTGGCAAGCAATCGACACCGTGATTCTGGATTTAGACGGCACGCTAATCGATCTGTATTTCGATCATCGTTTCTGGAAAAAGGTGGTGCCGCAGGCGTATGCCGACAAATTTAAACTTTCTGTGGAACAAAGTCGCGAACTGATCCATCGTCGTTATCAGCAGGTGGAATTCAGCATGCAATGGTATTGCATTGATTTTTGGGCGAAAACCTTGGATTTGCCGTTACACGAATTGCTGCAACAACAGCATAACTACATTAAAGTGCGGTCAGATGTGTACCCGTTTTTACAGGCCGCCCGCGAACGCCGCAAGAAATTGATTTTGCTCACCGACAGCCACCCGTTCAGTTTGGCAGAAAAACTCAAACACTGCGATTTAGCACCGCACTTTGACTTATTGCTTTCCAGCCATCAGTTTAATGCGCCCAAAGTGGAACAGTCTTTGTGGCAACGTTTGCAACAATTCACGCCATTCGATCCGAGCAGAACCCTTTTTATTGACGACACAGAACCGGTGTTGGATAGCGCTAAAAAATTTGGCATCGCCTACACCATCGGCGTGGAAAATCCGGACAGTACATTGGCGGACAAATCCTTTGAGCGTCATTTCTCCGTTAAAAACTACCGCACTTTACTGTAAGGACGCGGCAACATGGCAAAACATTCTCAAATAGAAGAAGAAAAAGAAGCAGTGCGTTTGGACAAATGGCTGTGGGCAGCGCGTTTTTACAAAACCCGCACACTCGCCAAAGAAATGATTGACGGAGGCAAAGTCCATTACAACGGGCAACGCAGCAAACCGAATAAAATCGTGGAAGTCGGTGCCACCCTAAAAGTACGCCAAGGCAGTGATGAAAAGGAAATCGTTGTGTTGGCGCTTTCCACTCAACGACGAGGTGCGCCGGAAGCGCAACAACTTTATCGCGAAACGGAACAAAGCCTTGCCAATCGAGAAAAACTTGCCATGGCACGCAAAATGAACGCACTGTCCATGCCTCACCCTGATCGCCGCCCGGACAAAAAAGAACGTCGCGATTTACTTAAATTCAAACATCAAAACCAAGCATAAGCGCCACCTTGTAATCGAGGGAAACGCCCTTATATTTGGCGAACAACATTCAGTTAGGAATAAAAGATGACCACTTATACTAAAGACAACGACCAACTTTATCGTTACCTGTTCAAAGACCGCGCAGTGCGTGGCGAATGGGTACGCTTAAATCAAACGTTCAACGACACCTTAAACACCCACCATTACCCGCAAGCCGTGCGCAATTTATTAGGTGAAATGATGGTTGCCACCAGTTTGCTGACCGCCACCTTAAAATTTAACGGTGATATCACCGTGCAAATTCAAGGCGATGGCCCATTAAAACTGGCGTTAGTCAACGGTAACGATCAGCAACAAATCCGTGCGCTTGCCCGTTTACAAGGCGATATTGATAACAACATGAACCTACACCAAATGATCGGTAAAGGCGTTTTGGTGATCACCATTGCGCCAAAAGAAGGCGAACGTTATCAAGGTATCGTGCCACTGGACAAGCCGACCATCAGCGAATGTTTGGAAGACTATTTCGTCCGTTCCGAACAACTCCAAACTCAACTGATTATCCGCAGTGGTGAATATGACGGCAAACCGGTCGCCGCCGGTGTGTTATTGCAAATCGTCCCGGATGGTTCAGGTTCACCGGAGGATTTCGAGCATCTGGCCACGTTAACCGCCACCATTAAAGACGACGAGATTTTTGGTTTAAGCGCAGAAGAATTGTTGTACCGCTTATACCACGAAGAAACCGTTGAACTCTTCGCACCGCA
Organism: uncultured Aggregatibacter sp.; assembly: GCA_963515835.1. Classification (GTDB taxonomy): domain Bacteria; phylum Pseudomonadota; class Gammaproteobacteria; order Enterobacterales; family Pasteurellaceae; genus Aggregatibacter. The sequence goes on along the minus strand of CAUPZK010000010.1, from coordinate 14,516 downwards.
ATCGGTGACCTTCCACTGTGGCTGTTCGCAAGAACGTTCAGGCGCTGCCTTGTTGTTAATTTCGGAAGAAGAAATTGACCATATCCTCGCCGAACACCAAGGCACTATCGATATGCAATGCGAATGCTGTGGCACGCATTATTTCTTCAATAAAGAAACGATTGAGAAATTAAAAGCAGGTTCGCAAGCTTAACCGCAAACCTATCTCATCTAAGGCGTGCATTTTTAGTGCACGCCTTTTTCTTTTACCCCAATTATCACAGGCAAAAAGTCTGCTCAGTTAAGTGCGGTGCTTTTTTCATTTGTTTTTACAATAAATTCATGCTGATGACTATTGCGTAAAGCCTTATCCACCAAGGCATTAACCCAATATGAACTAAATCAAGAAATACAAAAATAATCCTGCCTAGCTATTGTTCAAACTGCGTAAAACGGGTATAGTTTCGCACGTTTTTTATTTATTACTTTTATAGAATGACGAGGTTTTTATGGGCGGTATTAGCATTTGGCAATTAGCAATTTTAGTCTTAATTATCGTATTACTGTTCGGTACAAAAAAATTACGTACTTTAGGTACTGATTTAGGGGAATCAGTAAAAGGCTTCAAAAAAGCTATGAACGAAGAAGCCAAACCGGCTGATGCAAGTTTCGACAAAGTGGAACAAAAGCAAAGCGCACAACCGGAACAAGAAAAAAACAAAGAAAAAGAACAGGCATAATCCGTGTTTGATATTGGTTTTTCCGAGATTGTATTAGTTTGCATTGTGGGCTTAGTAGTACTAGGCCCACAACGTTTACCGGTGGCGATTCGTACCGTAATGGGTTGGGTGCGCACAATTCGCGGCCTAGCAACGAACGTCCAAAACGAACTAAAACAAGAGCTGAAATTGCAGGAATTACAAGACAGCATCAAAAAAGCGGAAAGTTTAAACCTCAAGGCGTTGTCGCCGGAATTAGGCAAAACCGTGGAAGAACTTAAGGCTTCCGCTGACAAGCTACGCTCTGAGCTAGAACAAAAAGCCAATGAGACCAACACAACACTTCAAGATCAAATCAATGAATTGAAGCAGGTGCAGGCGGATAAAAGTGCAGTAGAAAATCTCACCGAATCGCTACAAACAGAAACGCCCGCATTGGAAACTGTCGCTTTAGAAACACCAAAAGAAGAAACAACGGAAAATATAACCGCACTTTCTCCGGCAGAACAGGCGGAGCAAGAAGAAATTGAATTAGACGAGAAACTCGCCTACTACATCAATCAATATGATCCGGACAACCCGCTACCAGCTCACACGGAATCGGACACGTCAGACAAAGCCTCAGACAAAAGTTAACCGTGCTTTGCGGGACCGCCTCACATCAGGATAACTTATGACCAGCGTTGACGATACTCAACCCCTTATCACCCATCTGGTAGAACTGCGCAACCGTTTATTACGCAGCATTATTTTCGTTGCTGTGGTATTTGTGACGTTAGTTTATTTTTCTAACGAAATTTATAACTTTGTGGCAGCACCGTTAACCGCAAACTTGCCAAACGGTTCTAGCATGATTGCCACCAACATCGCCACGCCATTTTTCACCCCAATTAAACTGACCGGCGTTGTCGCCATTTTTATTTCCGTGCCATTTTTGCTTTACCAAATTTGGGCGTTTGTGGCACCGGCATTATATCAACATGAAAAACGCCTGATTTATCCACTATTATTTTCCAGCACGCTGTTGTTTTATCTAGGCGTAGCTTTTGCTTACTATGTGGTATTCCCGTTAGTGTTCAGCTTTTTAACTAAAACGGCACCGGAAGGGGTGGCAATTGCAACCGACATCAGTAGCTACTTAGATTTTGTGCTGACTCTATTCTTAGCTTTCGGTGTTTGCTTTGAAGTGCCGGTGGCCATCATATTGCTGTGCTGGACAGGTGTCACTACGCCGGAAGATTTAAAAGCTAAACGTCCTTATATTATTGTCGGTGCGTTCTTTATCGGCATGCTTTTAACTCCGCCGGATGTGTTCTCACAAACCTTGCTTGCTATTCCAATGTGTTTGTTATTTGAAGTGGGTGTATTCTTTGCGCGATTTTATCGTCCGCGTGAAGAAGACGAGGCCACTCAAGATGAAAACAACACAGCTAATCACTAATTCAATTCGGGAGATAATATGACACAACAAATTTTTACCGGTTTTCCAACCCGCCGTTTACGCCGTATGCGTAAACAGGATTTTAGTCGCCGCTTAATGGCGGAACATAAACTGACTGTTGATGATCTGATTTATCCCGTATTTATTATTGAAGGCGAAAATCATCGTGAAGCGGTGCCTTCCATGCCAAACGTAGAACGTTTAACCATCGACCAACTGTTAATTGAAGCCGGTTTATTGGTGAAATACGGCGTACCGGTGATTGCGTTGTTTCCTGTGGTGGAACAGGCGAAAAAATCCTTAATGGCGGAAGAAGCTTATAATCCGAACGGCTTGGTACAACGCGCAGTAAGAGCGCTCAAAGCCGCCTATCCTGACCTTGGCGTGTTAACCGATGTGGCACTTGACCCTTACACTCTACACGGACAAGACGGCATTATCGATGAAGAGGGCTATGTGCTGAATGACATCACTACCGACATATTAATCAAACAAGCGCTGTCTCACGCCGAGGCTGGCGCAGATGTAGTTGCGCCAAGCGATATGATGGACGGTCGCATCGGCAGAATCCGCAACGCCTTGGAAGAAAAAGGCTTTATTAACACCCTCATCATGGCTTACTCCGCCAAATATGCCTCCAACTATTACGGCCCGTTCCGTGATGCTGTTGGCTCTTCCGGCAACTTAAAAGGCGGTGATAAAAAGACCTACCAATTAGATCCGGCCAATAGCGACGAAGGCTTACAAGAAGTGGCATTAGACTTGGAAGAAGGCGCCGATATGGTGATGGTGAAACCGGGTATGCCATACTTAGATTTGGTCTATCGCGTAAAACAACAATTCGGCGTACCAACCTTTGCCTACCAAGTGTCCGGTGAATACGCCATGCACATGGCAGCGATTCAAAACGGCTGGTTAAAAGAAAAAGAATGTATCATGGAATCCTTGCTTTGCTTCAAACGTGCCGGCGCTGACGGCATTTTGACTTACTTCGCCAAACAAGTGGCAGAGTGGTTGTATTTGGAAGGAAAGAATAAATAATTTCTTGATAGAAGATCTAAAGAAAAAGCCGAATAGGATTATTCGGCTTTTTTTATACGGAAAGTGCGGTGGAAAAAACACATGATTTTGTGACCGCACTTTTATCTTTTATTGCAACAACGAAATATCCGCTACCTGTAAGAACAAGCCTTGCAACGTGTTCAAAATAGCTAGACGGTTTTGGCGCAATTTCGCGTCTTCCGCATTTACCATCACATTGTCAAAGAAGTTATCTACCGGTTGACGCAAGCCGGCGAGTTTATCCAACACCGCCGTGTATTCGCCTTGTGCGATTAACGGCTGAACTTCTTTTGCCAAACTTAACACGCTTTGCGCAAGTACTTGTTCTGCCGGCTCAACGCATAACGCCACATCAATTGCGCCAATGTCGCCTTCCGCTTTCGCCAAAATATTCGCCACGCGTTTATTGGCGGCCGCCAAAGCTTCCGCAGAATCAAGAGTACGGAAATGAGAAACCGCACGCACACGTGCGTCAAAGTCCGCCGGACGGGTTGGACGACGTGCCAATACGGCTTGAATCACATCCACCGCAATGCCTTCATCTTGATACCACGCACGGAAACGACCGAGCATGAAGTCCACCACATCAGAAACCACGTTTTGATTCGTGAGTTTATCACCGAAAAGTGCGGCTGATTTTTTCACTAAATCTTCTAAATCCAGTGGTAAGTTTTTCTCAACGATAATACGCAATGCACCTAATGCTGCACGACGTAATGCAAATGGGTCTGCGCTGCCTTTAGGCGCTTGTCCGATACCAAAGATACCCGTCAAAGTGTCAAATTTATCCGCCAAAGCAACCGCACTTGCCACTAAGGATTTCGGTAACTCATCTCCCGCAAAGCGTGGCATATATTGTTCGTTTAACGCCACCGCCACTTCTTCGTCTTCACCATCGTGACGAGCATAGTGCATCCCCATTACGCCTTGGGTGTCAGTGAATTCAAACACCATATTGGTCATTAAGTCACATTTTGACAGCAATCCCGCACGTTTTGCTTTCGCTTCGTCTGCACCGATTTGTTTTGCAATTTCGCCTGACAGTTGCTCAATACGGTCAGTTTTGTCTTTCAATGTACCCAGTTGTTGTTGGAACAAGACAGTTTCTAAACGTGGTAAACGATCAACCAGTTTTTGTTTTAAGTCAGTTTTAAAGAAGAATTCCGCATCGGTTAAACGAGGGCGAACCACTTTTTCATTCCCTTCGATAATTGCTGTTGGATCTTCTGGGTTGATGTTCGATACAAAAATAAAGTGCGGTAATAATTTGCCGTCTTTATCATAAATTGGGAAATATTTTTGGTCACCTTTCATAGTGTAAACCAAGGCTTCCGCAGGCACCGCCAAGAAGCGTTCTTCGAATTTCGCTGCCAATACATTTGGATATTCCACCAAGGAAGTGACTTCTTCAAGCAGACTTTCTTCAATGTCAGCCACGCCGCCAAGTACGGTCGCTTTTGCTTGAGATTTTGCCAAAATTTCTGCTTTACGCTCATTGAAATCTGCTACGACAGAACCTTTTTCACGCAACAATTGTGGATATTGGTCTGCATGTTGAATTTCAAATTCTTTCTCGCCTAAGAAACGGTGTCCGCGAATAGTGCGCGCACTTGCCACACCTAAAATTTCGCCTTCGATTAACTCATCACCTAACAGCATGGTCACAGTATGAACCGGACGGATAAATTGCACGGTTTTATCTGCCCAACGCATTGGTTTTGGAATTGGCAATTTCGCTAACGCGTTTGCCACAATGCCGTTAAGCAAGTTTTTAGTCGGTTGACCTTCAATTTTCGCACGATGAACTAACCATTCACCTTTATCAGTCGCAATGCGCTCTGCTTGCTCAACGGTAATACCGCAACCGCGCGCCCAGCCTTCAGCCGCTTTAGTTGGCTTACCTTCCGCGTCAAAAGCGGCTGACACTGCCGGCCCGCGTTTTTCAATTTCTTTGCTCGGTTGTTGTGTGGCTAAGTTCAACACTTTCACCGCCAAACGACGCGGCGCCGCAAACCATTCGATTTTGTCGAATGATAAACCTGCTTGGTTTAATTCCGCCTCAACGTTATCCGCAAAAGAGGTCGCTAATGTTTTGAGAGCTTTTGGTGGCAGCTCTTCTGTGCCGATTTCTACTAGGAAGTTTTGGGTTGTCATTTTGTTTTCTCTGGTAAGGTGCAATTTGGCACCATTTTATTTTAATTTAATCTTTTTCAATAATAGCTTCACATTTCACCGGGAAATTAAGTGAATTTGCGATAAAACATGCCCGATGCGCATTTTCATGTAATGCCAATGCCTTAACGGCATCCGACTCACTTGAAATTCTCACACGAGGATTTAATGTTGCCGAAATAAAACGCCCTGCATGCTCAGAACTGCCCTCATCCATAATCGCTATTGCTTCATCACGGTATTCTTGCACAAGAATGTTATTAACAGCACAAAAATGTAAATACCATAATTTATGGCAAGCAGAAATAGAGGCTAATAACATATCTTCTGGATTCCAACGTGTTTTATCACCACGAAAAGCTGGATCAGAAGAACCTAAAATATTAGGTTTATTCAATGCCGAAGCAATAAAATCCCGCTCATACGCAGTATAAGAAGAAGTGCCCCGCCCTAAATTTCCAACCCACTCTATGGTAGTTTGATAAATATGTTGCTTCATTATATTTTCTGTTATCTCTTATAGCGTATGTAAATTAAGAAATTCATGTCCTATTTGATTATTTTCTTCGTTTTCATTTCTGCCAAATCTCCCCTACCCCTCTTTGCTAAAGAGGGGATTGGATCTTTGCAGAGTTAAATATCTATGTTTTACTTTAACGTTTTTTGAAAGCAGATAATTTAATCTCTATTGAAATTAAAATGTAAATGAGCCAGTTACAATCAATTTACTCAAGAAATCCCCCTCTTTAGCAAAGAGGGGTAGGGGAGATTTGGCAGACATTAATCCAACCTCATACTCAATCCGCCCTCACATTCTCCAAAAACAAATAAATCTGCTCTACCACCGCTTCAATTTCATACATGACTTCATCATTGCTAAATCTCATCACCGTAAAACCAAGTGAATTTAATTGCGCATCTCGCAATGCGTCTTTTTCCTGATAATCAGGTTCATAATGCTGGCTACCATCTAATTCGATAATCAGCTTTGCTTTCGCACAATAAAAATCAACGATATAACTTAAAAGTGGCTTTTGTCGATTAAATCGAAATCCTAATAATTGATCTCGATTGATGCGTTGCCATAATTTTCTTTCCGCATCCGTTTGATCCACTCGCAATTTCTGCGAATTCTCTTTTAAGTATTTTTCATAGGGTTGCATGAACGCTATTTCTTACCGTTCTCAATACTCTCACTCAACACCTGTTGAAACCGCTCATAATCACAAAAGCCCTTTTCATCTTTTTCACAGCCTTTAAGGGTTAATGCTGTTTTGTTTGGTGGTGTCGCTAAGCTCAGTGGCGTGATGTTAATCAGCTGTTCAGTAGTTTGATACACATAATCGAACTTAAATTTGAGCTTACCACTGGGTTTATGCTTCCACACTTCAAACATCAGTTTTCCGCCGATCGGGATATTTTCCAATGAATCATTCAACTCATAAGGCTCAACGCCTAGTGCTGCAAGCAGAGCGACAATATTGGAATCGTGTCCAACCAACAAGCTAATTTTATTTTCACTGTTTAGCTGTTGCTGAATAAATGCTAACAACGGATACGAGACATTTTGTGCCAATGCTTCGTTGTTTTTAAATAAAGTGCGGTAATATTCGTTTTTAATTTCGTTAATTGCACGCCATTTTTCTTGGCTATCCACACGACCGTTTGCGATTTCTGAATCAGGCTTACCCACATAATGCGCGAGCAATAATGCACTGACAATTTTCTTTCCTGTGCTAATAGCACCGGTAATTTTAACCGATTTGCCGTCTTTAATACTGTATTCACCGACTTTTCCACCTAAATCGCATTCGCCTTTTTGCAAGCAGTTTGGTGAGTTTTTGTAATCGATGATTTCACTCAATAGTGCATAATTTGCCGCTAATTTTTGCTGTAAAGCGGTTAAATCAACGTTATTTTTTGCCGATTCAATCAAGGCTTGACTTGGATTGTGCGCCTGCGTGTTAAAAATCGGATCTTTTTCTGAACCAATTTTACCATGATGTTGCAGTTGAACATTACAGCCCGCAAAAGCTCCCGCCACAATGGCTTGCCCCGTTGCAATGGTGCGTTGTACCCCATTGGCATAAGCGAAAATACCTTCACCCGATGCACAACGTTCTGTTGTTAATAATCCTTTATCTGCCAGCCACTGCCCTAAATATTGCCCGAAATAGGTTTCTAGCACAGTGCCTTTTGCCGTGAGATAACCGGATGGCACATCCCATTTCGCCCACGCATAGGGGGAATATTTCGCCATTTCCTGTGGATCTTTTTCCACCGGTGAGCGCAACCCATGGCGACTAAAAATCAAGACTTTCTCGAGCTCATACTCCGCACTCGGTGTGTTTGGGCGATGTTCCGCGGCGAATACACCGTCCGCAAAGGCAGAACCCAGCAAAAGTGCGGTTAGAATTTGAGGTGTTTTTTTCATCTTTTTTACCTTTCTAAATAAGAATAATTCGATAACCGCACAATGCTATCCCCTTTCATGTTTGTATTTGTCGGGTATCAACGGCTTTACCAACGATACCCTACTTTCAAACCAAACTGATGTTGTTTATCCAACTGTTTGCCGCGAGATTGGGCAGCATAGGTGCTAACCTGCCAACCGCCTAAATCAGCATTTAAGCCAATTTCTTGCTGCCAATAACGGTCAAAACTTTGCATCAATGGTGCCTGATTTAACTGCACAGTGAGTTTGGAATCGGAAGCATCCACATAATTTACGCTAAGTGATGGACGAAGGGTTACGCCTTGCCATGGCATAAATGAATAATCCACCGTCACGCCCGCTTGGTAAACATTAAAATTCGCGGCCGGCACATGAATTTCTGATCGCTCGTATTGGTAATTTTCGCCGGAAATGTGGTAGCGATGAAGACTCATATTTGGTTTAACGGCAAGTTTGCCTAAATTGATTTGATACCCCACCCCTGCGCCTAAAGTGACAATATGGCGTTGAATATCCGCATCTTGCAATTCACCCCGAATTTCACCCGCACTTGAGCCATAACTCATGTCTGCTGTGATGTTCAAGCCGTTAGCAAAATCATATTTGCCGAAAGCCGATAGCATCATCAGACGATTTTTGTTTCGGATATTGTCATCAAAAGTATTCTTCGCTCGGGCATGAGAGAACAATAAACCGACGCGGTAGTTGTCATCAATATGTTGTGTCCCTAACTGGGTTAAATGGCTTTCTTGCTTGTAACCACGGAATTCATCTGCCTCATAACGACGAGAAGCACGAACCGTATTTGCCCACACATGAGATTGGCTCTCTCCAACAAGATGTTTATTTAATTCATCAATAATGAGTAAGGCGCCATTCACACTTGCAGATAACTCGGATAAGGCGCTATTTGAATAACGGCTGATCATCTCTTTTTGCATTTGCGCATCTGCTTTGCGTTTTTGTTCGGATTTACGTTTTTCTGCCTCGATTCGTGCAGCTTCTTCTGCTTTACGTTTATTTTCCGCAATTCGAGCCTCTTCCGCTTTACGCTTTTCTTCCGCGATTCGAAGGGCTTCCTCTAGCTTACGTTTCTCTTCAGCAGTTTTTGCCGCTTCTTCTGCCTTGCGTCTCTCCTCAGCAAGTCGTTTTTCTTCTGCTTTACGTTTCTCTTCGGCAATTCGTGCTTCTTCCGCTTTGCGCTTCTCTTCCTCTAAACGAGCCTGTTCTGCCAATTCCAGTTCTTTTTTCGGATTGTATAAACGGTAATCGTGATTATCATTTTTTAGCTCATAGCGGTATGTCCCTACATCGACTTTGCCATTTGCCAAAGAAACCTTAACGTTATCGGTTTGAGCAGCATTTGTCAGAGTCAATAAACTGAGCTGCTGCAAGGTTTGAGGCTCTACGCCGGTATTGCGTACGTTTAACACAAAATCACCCGTTGCTAAGCCATTCACTGTCACATGTGCGCCTTTATTTTCTTGCAAATGAGTAGGGTAACTAAACGTTCCCTTTCCTCTTAAATCACCTAGTACCGTAAGTGTCTTAAATATTTGATCATTCGCTTGAGATGCCATATCCGTACCGAGAGTTACTTGCCCGTTATTGAGGCTTAAATTCCCTATTGTTGTACTGTTCGGTGACATCCAGTTTGCATTGTCTGACAAAGAAACCAATGTCTCTTTGCTTCCCTGAATTTGATGATTGAAACGAGCATTAACGAAGTTTAATTTTGCTAGATCAGAAAGCGTTGCGTTGCCCGTCAAAGTCGCATTTTCAACCGTTGCTGAGGCTTGGTTATTAAGTGAAAGGGCACCGGTTTGGGTAGCTTTATGTGCCAAGTGATATTGACTTTGTCCGTTTAACACCACATTACCCATAACATCTGCAAGTCCTACAACCGATAATTTCGCACTGTCGTTAAGGACAAAATTACCATTGATTTTGCTGCGTTCAATGCCGGCAAAGACTTTATCGGATAAGGTTTGGTTGGCGCATTTCGTCAGCCCCGTCCAGTCAGAACGCGCACAAATGAAATTCGCTTGTTTGTCGGTCACACCTAATGTGGCATTGGCGTTGTTGCTTAATTGCCAATCGCCGTTTATCGCAGAAACGTTTCTAGAAACGACCGCACTTCCACCGTTAATAATGTATTTTTCCGCTTTAAAGGTACGGCTTAGCCAGTCATCGTCAATCACCACTTCCCCTTGCGGGCGACCAATTAATGCCGGTCGGTTTTGATGGTTATAGGCATGAGGCGTTGGGCGACCGCTAAAAACTAACGTGCCGCTTTCCTGCGTAATATCGCCATTTAAGTTGGTTCCGCCTGACAATAAAAAGACGCTGTCTGCGTGTGTAGGTTGATAATTGAGATTTAATCGACCGTTATGAAGTGCCGCATTGGTTTCACCAAACCAGCCGTTAAACGCTGTCGCTTTGGATTGGTTAATGTCTTTTTCATTATCAATTTTCGCATTGCCTAAAATCGTGACGTTGGCTTCTTTATCTTTGTTGTGGTTAACAATTTGAGCGCCTTCATCGGTATTTTGAATGCGATTAAAGGTAAGCGAATAACCGTTGAGATCTAAACGACCACCGCGGAAGCCGAAATAAATATTATTTGGATTGACTTGATCGGCACTTTCTAATTTCACCGTTGGGCGACCGCTCACAATACCTAATTGCTTGAAGGCTTGTTTTTTACCTTGTTCATCCGCTTGTTGATTTAATACGACAACACCATCCCCTACACTGATATCACCAAGGTTTTCGCCTTTACCGTTGACCAATAACGTGCCTTGCCCAATTTTAGACAAACGATCGCCTGCCGGATTTTTGACTTTCCACGTCACCGTACTACCTTCACTTACTGAAACACCAGCACCTTTCCAGGTTTCATCGGTGGTAGGCTGCACTACAAAATCCCCTTCAAAGGTCAGCCCGCCAGCCCCCTGATCAATATTATTTTTCAGGGTTATCGTGCCACTTTGCATATTTCCAAAGTAAATGTTCTTACCGTGATGCTGTGCAGGCATATAAGGGTTTGGACCACCATATCCAAAAAATTCATCTCTATCGGAAGACGGCAGGTTGTAGTTAGCAAGTGGCGTAGTCGCAACAACACGATTTCCTTTGGTTAGAGTGCCACTGCCATTGCCGCCTGCAACCCAGTCATAAGACGCTGCTGTAGGTTCAAATACTGTGACCAAATCTCTTGCAATGATTTCATCCAAATAATTCTTACGTGCAATTTGGTAGGTATTCTCTTTGCCTTGATAAGGATGCCCGCTACGCAATACGCCATTTAACAGCCATTTCCTCGCAGTTTTATCGTAAATAAACATCGGGGAACCACTGTCACCGCTAGAACCGGAAATCGGTAACGGACCATATTGATTCGGATGACGTACATCACCACTTAAACTAACCTCACCATTGTTCGCCCAACCTTGCATAAAGGTATTGCCTGCGGTGAGATAGTTATACGCCATGGCAATATGATTGCCATTGTCATTATCATCACGCAAAAATTGCCAACCGCTACCAATTCGCACCCGCATTGGATACTTGTCTAAATCGCTATAGGTGCTGCCCTGCATATTTGACACCATTTCTATAGGGGCAGCTTCTGTGACAAATTTGGTTAATCGAGGGGTATGGTAGTCCGTCATGTAAGGGTGAGTGGGATCGTTTTTATAATTATTTCGTTTTACGATGTTATAACTGAATCGATGCTGATCGGGGTTATTGCCTTCCATGCCGAAATCAACATTTCGATAGCCCACGTTATGTGCCACGCTGACGATATATTGATCGCCCACTAGCGCCGCCACACCATTACGGCTAACCACCGAGAAATCTATCATCGGTGCATTTTGCATCATGGTGCCGATAGATTCGCCTTTTTTATTCACCACCGCAATATTTTGCGCACCGGGCGTAAACTTACCTTTATTCTCGGCAAAATCACGAAAATATTGATAATCCACACCGGAATAGACATGTCCGGCAAAAGCCGCCGGGGTTACGTTTAACGCCACAAACAGCGCAATGAATGTAGGTTGAGAATATCTCTTTTTCATAAAATGGATTTAATAAAATTGAACGAGGTTTATCAAAATAAAGCGAGTTTAAGCATGGTGCTCATATCAAGCAAAAACGGTTTTTAATTGGGTTTGATCCAAGATAACACGATCATCGTCCAACAATAACGCAGGGAAGCCAGCATAACCTTGTGCTTTCGCCTCATCAAATGCAGGATGACGATCACGTAAACGCAACCATTGTTTCAAATTAGGGATAGAAGACAATACTTCCACTTCCTCATATTCCACATCCAAACGTTTTAACTCCGCCACAAACGGTGCAGTATCAGGGCATTGCTCAGCATAATAAAGAATAGGTTTCATCACAGCTCCTTATCCTTTATTTTCCACAGCAAGTGCGGTCGGATTTGGTGTCGGTTCGCCGATTTTGGTTAGGCGGTTACGATCGCGATGCTCAAACGGTTCGTCGTAATTTGGGATAATCATTTTGGTAATTTGATCGTAAGACCACGTGCCATCCTCATGAATTTTCACCGTAATCTCATAGCTTTCTGTAGTGAAAGATTGTTCAATAAACGGATTTGAGATAATGCCGTTCGTCAGCGAGCCACGCACAGCTTTTAGCGTAAATTCTTTCGCATCCGGTGCGGCATGACCGGTGGCAATGAGGCTTTGTCCACGTGGAATACTTAACGACAAAGAGATCGTGCCGGTTGCCGGTTCCCATAACCAATAGCCCACTTGATCATGAAAGGTTTCCACCTCATCAGGCTGCACAATCCGCGTGTGATAACGCAAGCCGTAATAAAGTTGTGGGCCATTCGTTTGTGCATCAATCGGTTGCAACTCGTAATGTTCGATATAAGGATCTTTCTCCGGCCCTTCCGCCTTTGGATTGATATCCAAACCGCGCTTGCCCTCCCAAATGCCAGCCATCGGCGCTAAAGGCCCTAAATTTGCCAGCGTGTTTACATCCGGTTCCGCTTCGGTGTAAATATCGTCCGGATATTGAAAATCGGTCATGATGCTCTCCTTATATCGTTGTGTTGAAACATAAAGTGCGGTGACTTTTCGCTTTATTTTTTACAGCCCGGGAAACCTAAGGCTTCACGGCTGGCATAATAAGCTTCCGCCACACCTTTGGTTAACGCACGAATGCGTAAAATGTAGCGTTGGCGTTCAGTAACGGAAATGGCTTTGCGTGCGTCTAACAAGTTAAAACTGTGTGCCGCTTTTAAAATGCGCTCGTAAGCCGGCAAAGGCAACGGATGTTCTAATGCCAATAAGCTTTTGGCTTCTTTTTCATATTGATCGAAGCAATGGAATAAGAAATCGGTATCCGCATATTCAAAGTTATAGGTGGATTGTTCCACTTCGTTTTGATGGAATACATCGCCATAAGTGGTTTTACCCAGCGGGCCGTCAGACCAAACTAAGTCATACACAGAATCTACGCCTTGAATGTACATCGCCAAACGCTCTAAACCGTAGGTCACTTCGCCGGTAACCGGTTTACATTCTAAGCCACCCACTTGTTGGAAATAGGTAAATTGAGTCACTTCCATGCCGTTTAGCCACACTTCCCAGCCCAAGCCCCATGCGCCTAAGGTTGGGTTTTCCCAGTTATCTTCTACAAAACGAATGTCGTTTTTGGTCGGGTCAAAACCAAGCATTTCAAGGGAACCTAAATACAATTCTTGAATATTGTCCGGAGACGGTTTAATCACCACTTGGAATTGGTAGTAATGCTGTAAACGGTTTGGGTTTTCGCCATAGCGACCATCGGTCGGACGGCGGGAAGGTTGTACATAAGCAAATGCCATCGGCTCCGGGCCTAACGCGCGCAATGCGGTCATCGGGTGAGAGGTACCCGCGCCCACCTCCATATCAAAGGGTTGCACAATGGTGCAGCCTTGGTTCGCCCAGTATTCTTGTAAGGCAAGAATCATGCCTTGGAAAGTTTTTACATTAAATTTTGTCATAATATGTTCTGTCTATTTAAGTGGAGAAAATGTGTGCCATTATACTGAAAACACGAGGCGGGATAAAGGAAAGGCAGAAAAAAGTGCGGTGGAAAAAACACTTGGATTTTTAACTGCACTTTAGGAATCATCGTGTAGTAAATCCTACGGATTAGCCGCCTGCTTTTGTGTCAAAATTCCGTCAAGATTTGTTTCCAACCAATCCACCAATTCAAACATTTTATTGGACGCCTGGGAGCCAAAGTCCGTCAAGGTGTAATCCACTTGTGGCGGCACCGTATTATAGGATTTGCGAATTAACATGCCGTCCGCTTCCAACTCCTGCAAAGTTTTTGTCAACATACGTTCACTCACGCCATCAATGGCTCGGCGAAGTTCACTAAAACGCTTGGTGCCGGAATGCAAACTCACTAATACTAATGCCCCCCAACGACTGGTTAAATGCTGCAAAATTTGCCGGGAAGGACAGGCAGAAGCCAATACATTACCACGTTCAATACTTTTTTCCATTTTTATTTCCTTAAAAATCAATAGATTAAAAATTATTTTCAAAAAATTTCAAAACTTACGTTTATGTAAGTACTTCTCAAAAGTAAGTATTGAAATATAATACGTCACATCAAGCGAACAATCAAATGTTCAAACATCATTTCAACT
>CAUPZK010000009.1:0-62124 GCA_963515835.1 uncultured Aggregatibacter sp. | reverse complement strand
GATAAATACCTAAAGACGCAATTTGACGGCTCAATACAACGGTTGAGTCTAAGTGTGCAAAGGTGGTTGCCGGAGATGGGTCAGTCAAGTCATCCGCAGGCACATAAACCGCTTGTACAGACGTGATAGAACCTGTTTTAGTTGAAGTAATACGCTCTTGTAATACCCCCATTTCTTCAGCAAGGGTCGGTTGGTAACCTACCGCTGATGGCATACGGCCTAAAAGTGCAGATACCTCAGTACCAGCAAGAGTATAACGATAGATATTATCCACGAAGAATAATACATCACGACCTTCATCACGGAATTTTTCCGCCATAGTTAAACCGGTTAACGCAACACGTAAACGGTTACCCGGTGGCTCATTCATTTGACCGTAAACCAAAGATACTTTATCCAATACGTTGGAATCTTTCATTTCGTGGTAGAAGTCGTTACCTTCACGGGTACGCTCACCTACACCGGCAAATACGGAGTAACCTGAGTGCTCAATCGCGATATTACGGATTAATTCCATCATATTTACGGTTTTACCTACACCCGCACCACCGAATAAACCAACTTTACCCCCTTTTGCAAACGGGCAAATTAAGTCGATAACTTTAATACCGGTTTCTAATAATTCGGTACTGTTTGATTGTTCTTCGTAGCTTGGTGCAGAACGGTGAATAGACCAACGTTCTTCTTCACCAATTGGACCTTGTTCGTCAATTGGCTCACCTAACACGTTCATAATTCGACCAAGGGTTTTCGTTCCTACCGGTACTTGAATTGGAGCATTTGTGTTTTCTACTTTCAAACCACGTTTTAAACCATCGGAGGCACCTAATGCGATACAACGTACCACACCGCCACCTAATTGTTGTTGAACTTCAAGGGTTAAACCTGTTTCAACATTTAATGCATCATAAACTTTTGGTACTGCATCTTGTGGAAATTCGACGTCAATCACCGCACCGATGATTTGTACAATTTTACCTGTCGCCATTACCGTTCCTCTTCTATTAAATCGCAGCCGCACCGGCAACGATTTCATTTAATTCATTTGTGATACTTGCTTGACGAGCTTTGTTATACACCAACCGTAGGTCATTAATTAAATTACCTGCATTATCTGTTGCTGCTTTCATCGCTACCATTCGAGCCGCTTGTTCTGAAGCTAAATTATCTACAACCGCTTGATAAACTTGAGATTCTAAATAACGAACTAAAAGGCTATCTAATAACACTTTTGGATCAGGTTCGTAAATATAATCCCATGCCTGTTGTCTTTCGCTTAAGTGATCGTCTTCTATTTCCGGTAGAGGAACTAATTGCTGTACAACCGGTTTTTGCGACATCGTATTAATGAACTTATTATATGCAATATAAATTGCATCAATTTCTCCATTACGATAGGCATCAAACATGGTATTTGCCACACCAATTAATTCTTCTAAAGAAGGGTTATCGCCCAAACCGGAAAGTTGGCTTCTTACATTAAAGCCAAGGGAACGGAAAAAACTAATTCCTTTAGAACCAATCAAGCCAAGCTCAGTCGTTGCATTTTGAGATTTCCAGTCTTTAATTTGGTTAAGTGTGGTTTTAAACAAATTCACGTTTAAGCCACCGCACATTCCGCGATCGGTAGAAATCACTAAAACACCAACTTTTTTTACATCCCGTTCAACTAAGAACGGGTGTTTATAACCAATACTTGCTTTAGACACATGGCTGATAACACTACGGATAGTTTCAGAATACGGACGAGATGCCGCCATACGGTCCTGCGTTTTACGCATTTTCGAGGTTGCAACCATTTCCATTGCCTTAGTAATTTTTTGCGTACTTTGTACGCTGGCAATTTTGGTTTTTATCTCTTTTGCACCTGCCATCTTATTTCTCCGTTACTACCAAGCACTATTCGCTTTGAAACTATCTAAAATACCTTTTAATGTATCTTTGATTTCATCATTATAGTTACCGGTTTTAGTAAGCTCTTGCATAAACTCGGCATAATTACGATTTGCATAATCTAAAAGTGCGGTCTCAAAACTTGCAATTTTAGATAACTCAACATCGTCTAAATAACCAAATTCAACCGCAAATAACACCACGGCTTGCTCAGCAACAGAAAGTGGAGAAAATTGTTTTTGTTTCAACAATTCGGTTACTTTTTCACCGTGAGAAAGTTGTTTACGAGTTGCATCATCAAGATCAGAAGCAAACTGAGCAAATGCCGCTAATTCACGGTATTGCGCAAGTGCGGTACGAATACCACCGGCAAGTTTCTTAATGACTTTAGTTTGAGCTGAACCACCCACACGAGAAACCGAAATACCCGGGTTTACCGCAGGACGGATACCGGAGTTAAACAAGTTAGATTCTAAGAAAATCTGACCGTCGGTAATAGAAATCACGTTGGTTGGAACGAATGCAGAAACGTCACCCGCTTGAGTTTCAATAATCGGAAGTGCAGTTAAAGAACCTGTTTTTCCTTTTACTTCACCTTTGGTGAATTTTTCTACGTATTCTTCATTTACACGAGAAGCACGTTCAAGTAAACGTGAGTGTAAGTAGAATACGTCACCAGGATAAGCTTCACGACCCGGTGGACGACGTAATAATAGGGAAATTTGACGATAAGCTACCGCTTGTTTAGAAAGATCATCGTAAACGATTAATGCATCTTCACCACGATCGCGGAAATATTCACCCATTGCACAACCGGCATAAGGTGCTAAATATTGTAATGCAGCAGATTCAGACGCAGATGCCGCAACTACGATAGTGTTAGCTAATGCACCATGTTCTTCTAATTTACGTACTACGTTAGCAATTGTTGACGCTTTTTGACCAATTGCCACATAGATACATTTAATGCCTGAATTACGTTGGTTAATGATGGCATCAATCGCTAATGCTGTTTTACCGGTTTGACGGTCACCGATAATCAATTCACGTTGACCACGACCGATTGGTACCATGGAGTCAACCGCTTTATAACCGGTTTGTACAGGTTGATCAACGGACTTACGTTCAATTACACCCGGCGCGATAACTTCAACCGGAGAAAAACCGTCATTTTCAATTTCACCTTTACCATCAATTGGTTGGCCAAGGGTGTTTACGACACGACCTAATAAACCACGACCAACCGGCACTTCAAGAATACGGCCGGTACATTGCACTTCCATTCCTTCGGCAAGATCGGCATAAGGCCCCATAACTACCGCACCAACCGAATCGCGTTCAAGGTTAAGTGCCATGGCATAACGGTTGCCCGGTAAGGCGATCATTTCGCCTTGCATCACATCGCTTAAACCATGGATACGAATAATCCCATCACTAACAGAAACAATCGTTCCTGTATTGCGGGCTTCGCTCACCACATCAAATTGAGCAATGCGTTTTTTAATCAATTCACTAATTTCAGTTGAATTTAGTTGCATTTTCTAATCCTCTTATAATTGCAACTCATTTGCTAAACGGGCAAGCTGTCCGCGACTACTGCCGTCTATGACAAAATCCTCTGTACGAATGATAACACCGGCAATGAGCGAGCTATCAACGTTGCAATTTAACTTAACTTTTTGGGCTAATCTTTTTTCCATTGCGGCTGCAATTCTTTCTTGTTGCATGACGCTTAATGGTTGAGCCGATATGACGTTCACTTCCGCAATAGCTTTATATTCCTCAACATAATGTTGGAATTCTTTAAAAACTTGCGGAAGAACAGTTAAACGCTTATTTTCAGCCATTAACCGAACTAAGTTTTGCCCATATTGATCTAATTGTTCACCACAAATTGAGATCACCGTATCTGCTAATTTTTGTGCAGAAAGAGAACCTGTTAGATAATTTTGCATTGTTTCGTTTTTCACTAATTCAGCAAGAAAACCTAACATTTCATTCCATTTTTCTACCGCACTTTTGTCAGATGTACTTTGTTCAACGGCAAAATCAAACGCTGCTTTAGCATAAGGGCGAGCTATGGTAGTTAATTCTGACATAAGCTCAACCTTCTTATAGTTCTGCAACTAATTTATCAATAATATCATTGTTGGCTGCTTCATCCACAGTACGTCCAACAATTTTTTCAGCACCTGCAATGGCCAAAGACGCAACTTTTACACGTAATTCTTCTTGAACACGTTTACGTTCAGCTTCAACCTCAGCATAGCCTTGTTCAATGATTTTCGCTTTAAGTTCTTCGGCTTCTGCCTTCACTTCGTCTAAAACTTCATTGCGACGTTTATTGGCTAAATCTAAAATTTCTTGCGCTTGAATTTTCGCTTCAGAAATTTCCTTTTCAACAAGCATTTTAGTATCTGCTTGTTCTTTTTTCGCCGCTTCAGCAGAAGCTAAAGCATTCGCAATTTGGCTTTGACGTTTTTCAATTGCACTAATAATTGGTGGCCAAACAAATTTCATGCAGAACCACACGAAAATTGCAAACGCAATTAGTTGACCAATCAATGTTGCATTTAGATTCACAACGTCCTCCTTAATCTGCTTGTTTTACGTTGATAAGCAAATAAGGTGATTATTGTAATAAACCGATGAATGGGTTTGCGAAAATGAAAAGTAAAGAAATACCAACAGCAATCATCGCAATCGCATCCAATAAACCTGCAACGATAAACATTCTTGTTTGCAAGCTAGAAGCAAGCTCTGGTTGGCGAGCGGAAGATTCTAAGAATTTACCGCCTAAAATAGCAAAGCCGATAGCTGTACCTAATGCTGCGAATGCAAGAAGGATTGATGCACCGATAATTGTAGCTGTAATTACAGTTTCCATAATGTTCTCCAATAGAAGTTAAGTTTAGCCCTAGAGCCGGTTAATAAAAAATAAAATTAATGATCTGCTTTGTTATAAGCGATACTTAAGTAAACCACCGTCAACATCATAAAGATGAATGCTTGTAGCGTAATGACCAAAATATGGAAAATCGCCCAAACAAGGTGTAATGGAATCCCCAATGCCGCAATTGCCATATTGGCAGAATACATCACAGCAATGAGAATAAAGATTAATTCCCCTGCATACATATTACCGAATAAACGGAATGCGAGAGAAATTGGTTTAGCCAGTAAAGTAACGGTTTCAAGAATAAAGTTAACTGGAATAAACGCCCAGTGATTAAATGGGTGTAAGGTATATTCCTTAACCAATCCACCAAAACCTTTAGATTTTACTGTATAGAAAAGAATTAAGAAAAAGACACAGATTGACATGCCGAGCGTTGCACTAATATCTGCTGTTGGCACAGCTCTCAAATAGTGAATACCGAACAAACCTGCGAATTGTGGAAGAAAATCGACTGGGATTAAGTCGATGGCATTCATAATGAATACCCAACAAAAAATAGTTAATGCTAACGGTGCAACAACATTGCGTGGGCCATGAAAGTTTTCTTTTACGATACCATTGACCCATTCCACTAAAATTTCGACCAAACATTGCATTTTGCTTGGTACGCCCGGTGTCGCTTTTTTCGCAACACGTGAAAAAACGAAAAGGAAAATAATGGCTGATACGATAGAGAAAAACAGCGTATCGACATGAATATGCCAAAAACCCTCACCGGTCTTTAAAAAAGACAAATGGTGGCCGATATACTCAGAGGTTGTTTGTCCGGACATAGTTGACCCTTTATATAAAACTTAAAATTAAGACCTGTTCAGCAAAAATGGAACGACATTGTTCAACACTAATGCCACAAAAAAACCTGCAAAAAACAAAATGAATTCACTTACATGAAATACTTTAAAGGCAGCAATAATACATAGTATGGTTAATGCAAACTTTACCGTTTCCCCACGATAAAGTGCGGTCAATTTTGTTGATAAATGCTGTTTATGATAAAAAATAAGGTACACAAAAGCACAATAAGGCAGAAAAGCACTGAAAAATCCAAGACAGAAATCAACCGCACTTTTCCACTGCCAAAGTGAGATTAACGCACCGATAATGAGTAAAATCCCCATTTCAATCCATATTGATTTTTGGTAACAATATTTTGCTTGCGTTAAAATCCTAGACATCACATTACTTTTTAGTATGCAAAAACTGGTTAATTATACATTTAGCACTGAGAGATTCAACTTAAAAAAGGGGAAAACTGTTAAATAAATCACACTTTTAGAAATTTAATGCAGAATGATTAAATGTCGTTCACCTACAAGCTCAGGAACATGGAGCTTAACCACCTCTTTAACCATAAATTTCCCCTCCAAGGCTTGAACTTCCTCATCGTGATAGAGGCCTTTTAAGGCATAAAAATTCCCCTCTTTTTTCGGTAAATGATGGCACCAGTCTGTCATTTCTTTTAACGAGGCAAAAGCACGACTTAATACCCCGTCAAATTGGTGATCGGATTGATATTCTTCCGCACGACTCAACACCGCTTCAACATTGGTAAGCTCTAACTCACGTACCGCATTGCGAATAAAGCTGATCCGTTTACCCAAGCTATCTAATAAAACAAAGTGTTTTTGCGGATTAACAATAGCTAAAGGCAAGCCTGGTAAACCCGGGCCAGTACCAACATCAATAAAACGATCACCCTGTAAATAAGGGCTCACCACAAGACTGTCTAAAATATGTTTAACCACCATTTCCTGTGGATCACGTACAGACGTCAGATTATAAGCCTTATTCCATTTATTCAGCAGCAAAACCAGCTTCACTAACTGTTGTTGCTGTTGTTCTGTCACAGAAAGTGCGGTCTGTTTTAACAATGTTTTTAGCTTATCCGCCAACTGAATGTCTATATTAGTCATTATTCACCACGTTTTAACATGCCTTGCTTTTTCAAATTTACCAGAATGATAGAAATTGCTGCCGGCGTAATACCGGAAATACGGCTCGCTTGTCCGATAGAGACCGGACGATGTTGTTCCAATTTTGCCCGCACTTCGTTAGATAAACCGGAAACTTTACTGTAATCAAAGTGGGCCGGAATAGCTGTATTTTCGTGGCGTTTTTGTTTTTCGATTTCTTCTTGTTGATGCTCGATATAGCCTTGATATTTAATGGCTATTTCTACTTGTTCTACCGCTTCTTTATCTTCCATTGCCGGTTGATATGGTGTTAAGGAAGTCAAAATATCGTAAGTCATTTCCGGACGGCGTAATAAATCTTCACCACTGGCTTCACGCACTAATGGGCTATTTAATACTTTATTGGCTTCTTCTAGGTATTCAGAACGTGGATGCAACCAAATACTGCGTAAGCGTTGACGCTCTTGCTCGATATTTTCCATTTTTTGGTTAAAACGAGCCCAGCGTGCGTCATCAATTAACCCTAATTCATGGGCAATTGGCGTTAAACGAATATCGGCATTATCTTCACGCAATAACAAACGGTATTCCGCACGAGAGGTAAACACGCGATAGGGTTCTTTTGTTCCTAATGTACAAAGGTCATCCACCAATACACCGGTGTAAGCCTGATCACGGCGCGGAAACCAGGCTTCTTTCTCTTGTACATAAAGACCTGCATTAATCCCAGCTAATAAGCCTTGTGCTGCTGCTTCTTCATAACCGGTCGTACCATTAATTTGACCGGCAAAGAATAAACCTTGAATGGATTTGGTTTCTAAGGTGGGTTTTAAATCACGGGGATCAAAATAATCATATTCAATGGCATAACCCGGCTTCACAATGCGGGCATTTTCCAATCCTTTCATGGAATTGACGATACCCATTTGCACGTCAAAAGGTAAACTGGTTGAAATCCCATTCGGATAAACTTCATTGCTGGTTAAGCCTTCCGGTTCTAAATAAATTTGATGCGAATTACGATCCGCAAAACGCATTACTTTATCTTCGATCGATGGACAATAACGCGGCCCGATCCCTTCAATGACACCGGTATACATTGGGCTACGATCCAAGTTATTACGGATCACATCATGAGTTTGTTCATTGGTGTGGGTGATATAACAAGGAATTTGTTGCGGGTGATCAGAAACGGATCCCATAAAAGAAAACACCGGCAATACCGCATCACCATGTTGTTTAGCTAAGACTTCAAAATTGATCGTACGCGCATCAATACGCGGTGGTGTTCCGGTTTTTAAACGATCCACACGTAAACCAAGATCTCTTAAACGATGAGAGAGGGTTACCGAAGCCGGATCACCTGCACGTCCCCCTTCATAATTTTGTAAACCAATATGGATCTTACCGGCTAAGAAGGTACCTGCTGTTAAGATAACGGATTTTGCATGAAACGTAAGCCCCATTTTCGTTGTAACACCGGTTACACGATCTTGTTCGATCAAAATATCCGTGGCTTCTTGTTGGAAAATATCTAAATTCGGTTGATTTTCAAGGGCAATTCTGACGGCTTGACGATATAACACACGATCCGCTTGCGCACGTGTTGCGCGTACGGCCGGGCCTTTACTGCTGTTTAATGTACGAAATTGAATACCGGCTTTATCGGCGGCATGCGCCATTAATCCGCCCATGGCATCCACTTCTTTTACTAAATGCCCTTTGCCAATTCCACCAATCGCCGGGTTACAAGACATTTGTCCGAGAGTATCGACATTATGAGTAAGTAATAGGGTTTTTAATCCCATACGTGCAGGTGCCAATGTGGCTTCTGTTCCTGCATGACCGCCACCGATCACGATGACATCATAGGTTTCAGTGTAAAACATGATTATGAATGATCTCTATTTTAAATGAGGTACGGATCTGTTGATCCTTGAAAAAATTGGTCGCTATTTTACTGAAAATCTTAGGTGGTTAAAAGATGCGTTTCAGTGAAAGAAAAAAGAGGGATCGGGAGAAGGATCTTCACTAATAAGAAATAAGATCTTTATGTAGAGATCTTTTATTATTACTATTATAAGGATCATCAAAACCATTGAATAAGATCATTTTTACGTTGTAAATGAAACACATAGATCATTTCCAAACGTGTTAAGATCTTCCCGATCGATACCGTTAATTCTTGTGTATAACTTCCTTATTTATCCACAGGTTGATTAGTATCAGAATTTATTCATCACATAAAAACAGATTTTTAACAATAATCAACGAAGTTATCCACATGCTGTTTGCTTTTTTATTGATTAAATATTATGCGTAAAATTAGGTAACCAGTCTTCTGCGCACTGTTCTTGATCAGATTCTGTTAAGACATCAATGCGTAAAGCATCGGTTATTTTGACCGCACTTTTTGCCAGCAAACTTTGTTCTACTTTATCCACGGCAAAGCAAAAGGTATCGTAATCAGAATTTCCTAAACCGATCACCGCAAATCTTAAGTGAGAAAGATCGTTATTACTTGCATCCAGAGCTTCAAATAAAGGTTTGAGGTTATCCGGTAATTCGCCTGCGCCATGGGTGGAAGTCACCACTAGCCATAATTTTTCATTGATTACGTCATTTAATGCCGGGCCGTGGTGCAATTCAGTATTGAAACCCTGTTGTTGTAATAGATTTTCTAAGTGTTCGGCAACATATTCGGCACCGCCTAAAGTACTGCCGGTGATTAAGCAAATGTGAGGTTGCATTTTACTCTCCAAAAAAGAAGGCTTAGATTAACTAAGCCTTTGTTTTTTTATTAATCGATTAGATACCGTCAGTCATGCCTATGATGGAACGTAAACGCTCTTGAATATTTTGCTGTTCATTTCTTAACTGTTCGTTTTCACCACGTAATGCATCGTTTTCTTGTTGTGATTTGTTGTTTTTTTCTTTTAATTCTTCAACTTCTAATTGAAGTAATTGAATGGTTTCAACTGTTTGCTTAATTTTATTTTCTAATTGATCTAATACTTCGAATGACATAGTAATTTCCTCTAAAAAAATGGATAAAAGTGGCTTTATTCTACCTAGTTAATTGGTTTTATTAAAGCGGAGAATCAAATAATCTTTGAATTAATTACCCCTAAGAAAATTTCTGGATGTTTTTGGTATGCAAACGTTTGCTTAGTGATAAAATAAGCCGATTTTTTACTTCTCACTTTTAAGGAATTTCCATGAACAGATCATTAGCTATTGAGTTTTCAAGAGTAACAGAGGTTGCCGCATTAGCGGGTTTTGCTTGGTTAGGTCGCGGTGATAAAAATTCGGCTGATGATGCCGCCGTAAAAGCGATGCGTTATATGTTGAATTTAGTGCATATGGATGCAGAAGTCGTTATTGGAGAAGGGGAAATTGATCAGGCGCCAATGCTGTATATTGGTGAAAAAGTGGGATCCGGCATGGGTGAGTTAGTGTCGATTGCTGTTGATCCAATTGATGGCACGCGTATGACGGCAATGGGGCAAACTAATGCTATTTCTGTATTGGCGGCAGGGGGAAAAAATACTTTTTTAAAAGCACCTGATATGTATATGGAAAAAATGGTAGTTGGTCCGGAAGCAAAAGGTATCATCGATTTAAATTTACCACTTGAACAAAATTTGCGTCGGGTAGCCTCTAAATTAGGCAAATTATTATCTGACTTAACAGTAACTATTTTAGATAAACCACGTCATCAAGAAATCATTGATAAAATGCATCAATTAGGAGTGCGTGTATTTACAATTCCAGATGGCGATATTGCGGCATCGGTATTATGTTGTTTACCGGAAGCAGAAATTGATATGGTGTATGGGATTGGTGGTGCACCGGAAGGTGTTATTGCGGCGGCGGCAATTCGTGCTTTAGGGGGGGATATGCAATCCCGTTTATTACCTCGAAATGTTGTTAAAGGGGAAACACCAGAAAATAATGCACTGGCAGCAGAAGAAATTCGTCGTTGTGAAGGAATGGGTGTTCAAGTAAATACGGTATTACAGCTTGAACAATTAGTACGTGATGACAATTTAGTTTTTGCGGCCACCGGAATTACTAATGGTGATCTATTAAAAGGTATTCATCGTAAAGGCAATCTGGCAACTACGGAAACCTTATTAATTCGAGGAAAATCCAGAACAATCCGTCGTATTCAATCTACCCATTATTTAGACCGAAAAGACACCGCACTTTCCCGTTTAATAGGTGCTTAATAAATTTTAAAGTGCGGTCATTTTTGAGTATGTTTTTTAGGCTCAACCTTGAGATAGTGTTGAGCCTAAATATTTAGTTCCATTCCTAAATCAATAAAATTTTGGTTCATGTCAAATGCCGGTTTGGCATCTTTATCTTTTCCGATAATTCGTGCCGGTACACCAGCAGCGGTGGCATAGTCAGGAATAGGTTGTAATACAACAGAATTCGCGCCGATTTTGGCGTATTTACCCACTTCAATATTGCCCAAAATTTTTGTACCCGCACCAATCATCACGCCTTCGCGAATTTTTGGATGACGATCACCGCATTCTTTCCCGGTACCGCCTAGGGTGACACCTTGGAGAATAGACACGTTATTTTCAATAACGGAGGTTTCTCCAACAACAATCCCTGTGGCGTGGTCAAACATAATACCATGACCGATTTTGGCAGCAGGGTGAATGTCCACATCGAATGCAACAGAAATTTGGTTTTGCAAATAAATTGCTAACGCTTTACGGTTTTGTTGCCATAAATGATGGGTAATACGATAACTTTGAATAGCATGAAATCCTTTTAAATAAAGCAAAGGAGTTGACCAAAGTTCTACTGCAGGATCACGTTGACGAACGGCTTGAATATCAAAAGCAGCACATTCAATAATGCTTGGTTTTTCCTGATAGGTTTCTTCAATAATTTCGCGTAACGCAATGGCAGGCATAATCGTATTGGACAATTTATTGGCTAAAATGTAACTTAATGCACTGCCTAAATTATGATGTTTTAAAATCGTTGAATGGAAAAAACTGGCAAGCATAGGTTCGTTATCTACTAACTCTTTTGCTTCCTGACGAATGTTTTGCCAAACCGTTGATGACATGGATTATTCCTCTTTACGTTCTCTACCTAATAAACTCAATGCGGCTTCTTTAGCATTTTTGCCACAGAACAGGACTTGATAAATTTGTTCAGTGATAGGCATTTCAATGTAGTGTCGTCGTGCAAGTAAATAGGCTTCTTTGGTGTTGTAAAAACCTTCTACTACTTGGCCGATATTATTCATTGCTGTTTGAGCGGAAAAACCTTGCCCTAACATCATGCCGAAACGACGGTTACGGGACTGGTTGTCAGTACAGGTTAAAACGAGATCACCTAAGCCGGACATGCCCATAAAGGTATTTGGATTTGCGCCTAGGGCGATACCTAAACGAGATATTTCGGCAATACCACGCGTGATGAGCGCTGTTCTAGCGTTTGCGCCAAATCCCATGCCGTCGGACATTCCTGCGCCAATGGCAATAACGTTTTTAATGGCACCGCCAAGTTGTACACCAAGCATATCGTTATTAATGTAAACGCGAAAATGTTTGCTGCAATGAATGCGTGCTTGAAATTGCAATGCAAATTCTTCATCGTTGGAAGCCAATGTGATTGCTGTCGGAAGACCAGAAGCCAACTCTTTGGCAAAAGTTGGGCCGGAAAGTACTGCTAAAGGATAGTGGTTGCCTAATTTTTCTTTGATAACGTCTTCTAACAAACGACCGGTATCTCTTTCTAAGCCTTTTGTAGCCCAAACAATACGGCTATCAGGACGTAAGTGCGGTCGAATTTTATCGAGAATTTCACCAAAACAATGACTTGGAACGGCTAATAATAAATCACGTGAAGCTTGAATGGCTTTGGCTAAATCCGTTTCTATTTGTAACGAATCGGGAAAAACAATCTCCGGTAAAAATTCTGTATTTTGTCGCTCGCTATCAAGTTTTTGCATTTTTATCGGATTATGTCCCCAAAGATGGGTTAAGTGTCCATTGCGGGAAAATGCGATAGCTAAGGCGGTACCAAAAGAACCGGCGCCTAAAACGGTAATAGAAGAATGAGTTAAGGTCGTATTCATCATTGACTCCTTGACGGATAAAAATGAGAGTAACGAAAAAATAGAACCCACTTTATCAAAAGTGGGTTTTTTGAGATTAATTTACTTTTGCTTGCTCAGCAGATTCTTGCTCTTGTTGTTGACGTTGTAAATATTCAACAAATAAAGCATCGAAGTTAACCGGAGAAAGATTTAATGCAGGGAAAGTACCGCGGTTGACTAAGTTAGAAACCAATTCACGGGCATAAGGGAATAACATATTTGGACATTGAGCAGTTAAGCAATGTGCCATTTGCATATCTTCTAAACCGCTAATAGTAAATACACCGGCTTGTTTCACTTCGCAAATAAAAGCCACATCACCGGAATCTTCTAAAGTCGTTTCAACGGAAATATTTAGGCAAACTTCGTATAAATCATCGGCTAGTTTGACGGTTTCAGTGGATAAGTCAAAAGCCAGTTTTGGTTTCCACTCTTGATTGAAAATGTGTGGCAAATTAGGTGCTTCAAAAGAAACATCTTTCACATAAATACGTTGAATTTGGAGTACCGCTTGGATTTCTTGTTCCTCGTTTTTTACAACATCTTTGTTTTCTTCGGTCATTTTTGTGTCCTTATTTATTTTTTAACTAAAGGTAAATTTGCTGCTCGCCAGCCGGCAAGGCCTTCTTTTAAGGAATAAACGTGATTAAATCCTTGTTTTGCTAAAATTTCAGCAGAAGAAGCGGAAGTCACGCCGTTAGCACAAACCAAAATAACAGGTGTCTCTTTATGCTGTTCAATTTTACCGATATTGTGATTTTTTATTTCGGTAGGAAGCAGGTTTAAACTGTTAATGATGTGGCCTTTATTAAAGTCATCCATTGAGCGTAAATCAATAACAACAGCATTTTGGTTGTTAATTAACGCAATGGCTTCCGTATTTTCAATCACTTTTGTTTTGCTGGTGGCTGATTTGATGAAGTGGTAGATAACCATTAGAAAAATAGCTACCCAAGCAACAACAATTAAAGAATGATTTTTGGCAAATTCAATTGCCATCGGCATAAATTCTTCCATATATTTCTCAATAATTAGGTTTAAAAATAAGGGCTCAAGTATAACTTTACTTTGACTATTTATCAAAAGTTATTGTTTCTACGGAGAATGTTGATTTTGTTGAAATAACCATCAAAATTTTGTTTAAAACCTGATATGGATCATAATTTAATGAGAACATTCAAAATCAGCCATACTCAGTATTATGACATTCTTATATAATTAACCTGAATTTTGGGTTGTTAAATCCCTATTGCCTTGGAAAGGTATCTCTATCAAAATATAACTGAGTATAATTTCTTATACGTTATACAGATTTTATTTCATTCTCTAAGGAGGCAGTATGTCTGCTATGTTTTTACTTCAATTCGCCATCGTGTTGCTCTGTATTTTAGTTGGTGCACGTGTTGGCGGTATCGGTTTGGGTGTTTTTGGCGGCTTGGGGCTTGCTATCTTGTCTTTCGGTTTTGGCTTAAAACCGGCAGGTTTGCCAATTGACGTAATGTTTATGATTATGGCTGTGGTTTCCGCTGCAGCAGCAATGCAAGCAGCCGGCGGTTTAGATTATATGATCAAAATTGCTACCAATATTTTACGTCGTAATCCAAAACACATTACGTTTATTGCACCTGCAGTCACTTGGACTTTTACACTATTAGCCGGTACCGGCCACGTTGCATATTCTGTTTTACCAGTCATTGCCGAAGTGAGCCGCCAAAATGGTGTTCGCCCTGAACGACCAATGTCTATGGCAGTTATTGCCTCTCAATTTGCTATTGTTGCCAGCCCGATTGCTGCAGCTGTAGTTGCAGTTGTGGCGTACCTTGAACCGCAAGGTATTCATTTAGGTGATGTGTTAATCGTCACGATTCCTTCCACTGTTCTTGGTATTTTCTGCGCGTGTTTATTTGTCAATAAAATGGGTAAGGAATTAAAAGATGATCCGGAATATCAACGTCGTTTAAACGATCCTAAATATGCCGAAGCCTTTAATTCAACTATTAGTGGAAAAGAACTTGAGATCAGCAAAACAGCAAAAATTTCTGTTTCTCTTTTCTTGTTTGGTGCATTGCTTGTTGTATTAATGGGGGCAATGCCTTATCTTCGTCCGGTATTTGATGGCAAACCAATGGGTATGGCACATACCATTGAAATCATCATGCTATCTATCGGTGCGCTAATTATCTTAACCTGTAAACCGGATGGCACTGAAATTACCAAAGGTTCCGTATTCCACGCTGGTATGCGTGCGGTTATCGCCATCTTCGGTATTGCGTGGTTAGGTGACACCTTAATGCAAGCGCATATGGACGAAGTGAAAGGTTTAGTAAAAGGTTTAGTTGAAACTGCACCTTGGACGTTTGCCTTCGCCTTGTTCGTGCTTTCTGTACTCGTAAACAGCCAAGGCGCTACTGTAGCAACTCTATTCCCATTGGGTATTGCTCTTGGTATTCCACCGGTAGTTTTGATTGGTGTGTTTGTGGCAGTAAACGGCTATTTCTTCATCCCGAACTACGGTCCAATCATTGCGTCAATTGACTTTGATACCACCGGTACTACACGAATCGGTAAATATATTTTCAACCACAGTTTCATGCTACCCGGTTTATTAAGTATGATTTTCTGTTTAGGTTTCGGTCTGTTATTTGCCAATATCTTGCTATAACCCGATTTGAATTTTATACGAATAGCACCTTTCTTAAGGTGCTATTTTTTTGTTTTAAATTTAAGTAGCAAAGATAAAAACACTAAAAATTAGAATAAAATTAATTATCATTTATTATGAAAATGTTATGATATAACCCTTTTTACTCATGTGATTTTTTAAGGAAAAATAAACGTTATGATGATAGATAAACGACTGATAAACACAGTCGCGGATAGCAAAAAATGGATTGCTATTAATGTCTTATGGAACTGGGTTGCCTTAATTGGCGGGATTATCAGTGCGGTGGTGTTTGCCATTTGTTTGCAATGGGCATTTGAACACTCGCTTACACTACAAAGTGCGGTCATTTTTACCGTCGTTTTGGTTGCTTGTCTGGCGTTGCGTGCTTGGGCGGGGAAAATGGCGGTGAAAGCCTCCTATAAAGCGAGTACGCAAGTGAAGCATAAATTGCGCACACTGATTTATCAAAAATTGTCTTCCATGCCGCTCAATCAGGTTAACCAACAATCTACCTCTTCCGTGATCCAAGTGGCATCTGAAGGGGTGGAACAACTGGAAATTTATTTCGGTCGTTATCTTCCGCAGTTGTTTTATAGCCTGCTTGCGCCGCTCACATTGTTTGTTTTCCTGGTCTTTTTTAACGCACCGACCTCATTAATTCTTTTGGTTTGCGTGCCGTTAATTCCAATGTCTATTATTGCGGTAAATAAAATCGCGAAACGTTTGTTGGCGAAATATTGGTCTATTTATGTTGGTTTAGGCAGTAGTTTTTTGGATAACCTACAAGGCTTGATTACTTTAAAAATCTATCAAGATGACGATTACAAAGCCAAACAAATGGACATCGAAGCGGAGAATTTCCGTACTATCACCATGAAAGTGCTGACCATGCAGCTGAACTCTGTTTCTTTAATGGATTTATTGGCTTACGGCGGTGCGGCACTAGGAATTTTGACCGCGCTTTTACAATATCAAGACGGTAATTTAAGCATTTTTGGTGTTATTTTGTTCATTTTACTTTCTTCCGAATTTTTCATTCCGTTACGCTTACTCGGTTCTTTCTTCCACGTGGCGATGAACGGCAAGGCAGCTTCAGAAAAAATCTTTACGCTGTTAGATACGCCGGTAGAAGAAAACAAAAGTGCGGTGGATTTTCCGGCTAAAAATGAAGTTACCTTGCAAATTAAGGATTTACATTTTGCCTATTCTGCAGAAAAACCGGCGATTAACGGCTTAAACCTCAATATTCAACCGAAGCAATTAACGGTTTTTGTTGGTAAAAGCGGTTGCGGTAAATCCACATTGGTTTCCTTGCTTATGGGCTTTTACCAAGCACAGCAAGGGGAAATTTTATTTAATGGCGTTGATATTAAACAAATTAACCGTCATTCCTTATATCGTCACGTTTCGTTGGTGAGCCACAGCAGTTACATTTTCAAAGGCAGTCTCAGAGAAAATATGTTGATGGCATTATCCGATGCTTCTGATGACGCTATTTATCAATGCTTGGAACAAGTAAATTTAGCGAATTTCGTCTGTGAAAACGGCGGGTTGGACATGACGTTATTAAGTCGCGGAACCAACTTGTCCGGCGGTCAAATTCAACGTTTAGCGTTGGCGCGTGCGTTATTGCACAATGCCGACTTATACGTTTTCGATGAAGCTACCAGTAACATCGACGTAGAAAGTGAAGAAATCATTCTGCAATTCATTCAACAGCTTAAACACGAAAAAACTATCATCATGATTTCTCATCGTTTGGCGAATGCGGTGAATGCCGATCAAATTTATGTGTTACAAAGCGGTCACTTGGCAGAATCGGGCGATCATGCTTCTTTAATAGCTGAAAACGGAATTTATGCAGAAATGTTTAATCAACAAAAGAACTTAGAAAATATCAGAACGGGGGCAAATCATGCGTAAGAACGGATTTGTCGTCATGTGGCAACTCATGAAATTGGTGACGCCGTTGGCGCATATCATGAGTTTTACGATTATTATGGGTACCCTCGGTTTCCTCAGTGCTATTTTCATTATGGTGCTGGGTGCCATGGGTTTGTCGGAGTTGCTTAATTTCCACACCCACTTAAATTTATCGCAAATTTTGACCGCACTTATTGTACTCGCAGTGGCGCGTGGTATTTTGCGTTATTTGGAACAAATGTCCGGTCATTACATCGCCTTTAAATTATTGGCGTTGTTGCGCGACAAAGTGTTCAGTGCATTACGTCGTTTGGCGTTTGTGAAATTGCAGGATAAACAATCTGGTCAATTGCTTTCCTTGGTCACCAACGACATTGAATTGTTGGAAGTGTTTTATGCGCACACCATCGCGCCGATCGCCATTGCCTTTTTAACCTCCGGTATCTTGTTGGCAGTGTTCGCTCATATTTCTTGGTGGTTCGTGTTGGTGGCATTTTTAGCATATGTCACCGTCGGTATTATTTTGCCTATCGTCACCACCCAAATGGCGCGTGAAGATGGTCGTAAATACCGTGACTTAGTTGGCGAAATGAATGATTTCTTCCTCGACAGCATTCGTGGCATGAAAGAAATTCAACTTTTCGGCAACGAGGAAAAACGTTTACAGGAAATCCACCAACGCAGTGAAAAAATCGACCAAGCCTTTTTAAAAATCAAACAACAAGAAGGCAACGTGCGTTCGTTCACGGAAATCGCGGTGTCTTTCTTCAATATCCTGATTTTATTGGTGGGCTTAACCCTCTTTGCTTACGATTACATTGATTTTGCCGGCTTGCTCATTGGTGTGATTTTATTGATGTCTAGTTACGGCCCGGTGATTGCTTTAAGTAACCTGTCTAACAACTTATTGCAAACCCTCGCCAGCGGTGAACGTGTCTTAGCATTATTGGCAGAACAACCGGAATTAAAAGACGTAGAAAACGGCGTGAACATCGCCGAAGTGCAGCAAATTAACGTGGAAAACGTCAGCTTTGCTTATGCGGACGAACAAATTTTGTCTGACGTGAATTTGCAGCTCAATAAAGGTGAAATTCTCGGTATTCATGGTCGTAGCGGTAGCGGTAAAAGTACGCTTTTGAAATTAATGATGCGTTTTTACGATCCGCAACAAGGCCGTATTTGCATTAACGATACGGACTTAAAAAACATTAATACGGTGAATTTGCGCGATAATATTGCTTACATCACCCAACAAACCTATATTTTCAATGAAACGGTGTATGAAAATATTGTGTTGGCAAACCGTAAGGCAACAAAAGAGCAAGTGATTGAAGCGGCGAAAAAAGCCTCTATTCATGAATTTATCATGAGCTTGCCGGAAGGCTACGACACCAAAATTACTGAAATGGGGAACAACCTTTCCGACGGTGAAAAACAACGTATCGGCATTGCCCGCGCCTTCTTGCACAATGCGCCGATTATTTTGTTGGACGAACCGACCAGCAATCTGGACAGCTTAAACGAAGCTATGATTTTGCAATCTCTGCTAAACGTGAAAGCGGAAAAATTGATTATCCTGGTAAGCCATCGTGCTTCTACCATGGCAATTTGTGATCAGGTTATTCCAATCGCCAACGGACGAATGTCATAGTTAAGTCTTGTTGAACGTCAAAGTGCGGTGGGTTTTCGAAGAGTTTTTCGAGAATGTAGCAGTTGTATAAAGCTGAAATTATGGTCACTGAGCTTGTTGAAGTGCAAGTAATTTCAGCTTCTCCGATACACAAAACGAATGCTTCGACAAGCTCAGCAGGCTTTTTGTGCATTTGCCAATAATACCGCGTGTTTTTTAAAACGGTCGGGAAAACCACCGCACTTTTCCCATAAAAAATCCCATCAAACATTTGATGGGATTTTTGTTTTTGAAAGCTAAATTATTCTTTTGGTAATCTGATGACGGAAACCAATAATCCGCCCCAGATAATGATAAGCGCGATAGCCATCATAATAATTGCATTGGTTGACATCTTATTTTTCTCCTTGTTTTTGTACGGTATGTTTCCACGGTAAACGGGAAAGTAAGAAGCTGATGATGACTAAGCCGATCGCCATGCCCCAGCCGAAGGTATTAACGAACCATTCAGGATAGCCTTCGTAGCCGTTTGCCAATACTTTAGTGGCTTCTTTGTAAAGCATGAACGCTAATACGCCGGTGGTAACCACAATGCAGGCTTTCCAGATTGTGCCGACTTTGAAAGAGCTGGTTTCGTTCAAGTGTTCACCAAGTTCTTTTAATCTGCCGGTAACGATAATAGAGAGTAAAGAGAAGAATGCCACAGCAACAATACCGAACATATTGACGAAGTTGTCCATGGTATCAAGCATCGGTAAGCCGGCTGCCGTACCAAACAATAAGGTAGACGCTACCATCATTGGTAAGCCAACCAAGAACGTGGCGTGTGCACGGCGTAAGCGTAATTTATCTTGTACCGCCGCAATGATAACTTCTAATACAGAAATGAAAGAGGTTAAGCCGGCAAAAACTAAAGAACCGAAGAATAACACGCCCAATAATTGACCTAACGGTGCTTGGTTAATGATGGTTGGGAATGCAAAGAATGCCAAGCCGATACCGCCTTTGGCAACCTCGCTGACATCTTGTCCGTTTGCAACAGCGATGAACCCTAAAGCAGAGAATACGCCGATACCTGCTAAAACTTCAAAGCTACTGTTAGCAAAGCCAACGACTAAGCCTGCACCGGTTAAATCCGATTCTTTTTTCAAGTAAGAAGCATAAGTCAACATGATGCCGAAGCAAATGGAAAGCGAGAAGAAGATTTGGCCGTATGCGGCAATCCAAACACTTGGGTCGGCTAATTTTTCCCAGTTTGGTGAGAATAAAGCATCAAGACCTTTTTCTGCACCCGGTAAGAACAAGGAATAGACTACTAAGGTAATGAACATGATAACCAAAATTGGCATGAAGATAACGGAAGAACGTGCTACGCCTTTTTGTACGCCAAAAGAAAGAATCAACAACGTGATAATCCACACAGCAAGTAACGGACCGACAACAGTGTCAACAAAATCCAAGCTTAATGCCACCTCGCTTGCCATCTTAATGTGTTCATGTAAGAAGAAATCTACCGGGTTGCTACCCCAAGCGGAGCTGAAGGAATAATAAGCATAGCTTGCTGCCCAGCCAAGAATAACCGCATAGTAAAGACCGATAATCACATTGATCATCACTTGCCACCAACCGAAGGTTTCAAAGGCGGTTTTGAGCTTGCGATAAGCTAATGGCGGAGAGGCACGGAATTTATGGCCTAAAGCATAATCTAAAAAGAGCAAAGGAATACCGGCCGTTAATAAGGCCACAATGTAAGGCAAAATAAAGGCGCCGCCACCGTTTTCATAAGTAACATAAGGGAAACGCCAAATGTTTCCCAAGCCGACAGCCGAACCGATTGCCGCAAAAATAAAGGCTCTGCGTCCGGAGAATGTTTCACGTTTATGTGTTTGAGTCATGGAACAACCTGTTAAAGTTAAAAAAATGTTAGAGCGTCAATAT
This sequence comes from uncultured Aggregatibacter sp., assembly GCA_963515835.1. Lineage (GTDB taxonomy): Bacteria > Pseudomonadota > Gammaproteobacteria > Enterobacterales > Pasteurellaceae > Aggregatibacter. The sequence continues at coordinate 41,070 of CAUPZK010000009.1, read as the reverse complement.
AAATCAATAAAAACGGGAGTCAATAGATATAAATAACAAATTATAAAAATTTACGTTATTTTTTATTAATTTATTTATAATTTATGGTTTTTTATTCTGTTTAGTTGGTTGGTTTTTAGAATAAAAAAACGAGATTTATTAAAAAGCAACGGTAATTTGCTAAAAGGAGATGTGAAAAGCCGAATAAAACGCTAATGATGAAAAAGTTCCCTATTTTGTGCATTTATTTCGGCCATAAATTTAGATTTTGCTTCAATTGGTGCTAAAGTATGCAAAATTTTTATGAATACCTTGTTTATGCAGCCAACATCTTTTCGGCGAAAACCCCAAAAATGGAGAAAACCAACGCAAAGTGCGGTTCATTTTGGCAGTGTTTCTAAGCCTAAAATCGCGTTTTCTCAAACTCAAGTAATTTTGTTCAACAAACCCTTTGATGTGTTGTGCCAATTTAGTGATGAAAATGGCCGCAGCACGTTGAAAGATTTTATTGATATCGCCGCGGTTTATCCTGTCGGGCGGTTGGATCGCGATAGTGAGGGATTGTTGCTGTTGACTAACAATGGGGAGATTCAACATCGCTTGGCGGAACCTAAGTTTAAAATGGAAAAAACTTACTGGGTGCAGGTGGAAGGCGTGCCTGATGAAACCACGTTAGAGCAACTTCGGCGGGGCGTGCAATTAAAAGATGGTATGACAAAACCGGCAAAAGTACGGTTGATTTCCGAGCCGGATTGTTTATGGCAGCGTGTTCCGCCTATTCGCGAGCGAAAAAACATTCCTACATCGTGGTTAGAAGTTAAAATTTATGAGGGGCGAAATCGGCAAGTGCGCAGAATGACGGCGCATATTGGCTTTCCGACATTGCGTTTAATTCGTTATCAGCTTGCCGGTTTTACGCTCCAAAATTTAGCGCCCAAAACCTACCGCACTTTAACGCAAGATGAACTAAAACAACTTTATCAATCACTTGGATTAACAATTTAGCATTATGAGTAACCTATCTGTTTTCTTTGAAAGCTTGGCGCGAGACAGCCATTTCTTTATTTTCGTTAAAATGGCCTTTGCCATGGTACTGGGTGGTATTATCGGTTTGGAACGCGAATTAAAAGCTAAACCCGTGGGGGTAAAAACCTGCATGATTATTGCGGTGACTACCTGTGTATTAACCATCGTTTCCATTCAATCGGCCGAACATTATGCCCAAGTGTCAGAAAACATTCGTACTGACCCAATGCGTTTGGCGGCTCAGGTGATTAGCGGCATCGGTTTCCTTGGTGCAGGCGTGATTTTGCGTAAACATAACGATGCCATTTCCGGTTTGACCACCGCAGCAATTATTTGGGCGGCCGCAGGTATAGGCATTGCTTCTGGTGCCGGATTCTATTTTGATGCGATTATTGCCACTTTCATGATTTTAATTGCCATTCGTTTGAGTCCGTATGTGCATCGTTGGGTGCGTCGTTATGAGAAAAAGAAGAAAACCCGTATTACTGCCATATTGGCGTCTCCGTCGGCGGTCGGGCAGTTTATCCAGCTGCTACATACCCATAACCATCTTGTTGAAAATATTAATATGAAAGATCAGGCAAACGGTGAGACTAAATTGACGATTCGTTGTACGATTAATGATAAAGATACCATTCACGAATTGTATTTATTACTGAAGAATGAACCGGATGTACTGAGTTTAGAATTAGAGAACTAAAAAAATCCCCAAGTATGTACTTGGGGATTTTTGTTTGTTATTCAACGTAACTTTTTCCTAAAAATTTAAATGCCGGCGTTAACAAGGCTTTGACTTCATCATCATATAAAGACAAGATCAGCTCCTTTTCACCTTCCGCATAAGGACCAATGGCGTAAGGTGGATAGACAAACACAATGCCATCTTTTGAAAAATAGAAATTATCACTGAGGTAAAAATCGGCTTTTACGGTGAAAGGTTCTTGTCGTTCACCGTTATCGCCACGATATTCATTTTGGTAAATCTCCCATAGCAACGCTTTAACTTTGCTTTGTTGTGCTTTAGTAAAGACATCGTCTAATCGAATGATAGCTTTTTTGTCTAAATTGACATTCACAAAATGGGTTGAATACATCCCATGCGCACCGCCGGAATAGCCATAATAGTGGAGGGTGAAGGTGGCTAAGTTTTCCCGCTGTCCTAAATATTCCATGCCGACTCTGGTTTCTGCTGCCAAGATTTCATACTCTCTCGCTTCTTTTAGGATTTCAGCCATGTCTTTCTCTAATCGTTCAATAAACTGCTGTTTATTTTCGATTTTAGGCGCCCCTTCCACATTGAAGGACGTAATGACTTCATTTAATAACAAGGCATTTAGCCAATCCAAATTAGTTTTTAACATCGTAATATCGAATTCGACTTTGTTTATGGAAGTGTCATCGGTGCCTTTTGTAGGTGAAATGACTTCTGATTTTTGGAAGAGGACTTCCGGCTCTACTTGAATTGCTTGATGCTGCGCCAAATCCAAAACCTGTCTTTGTAAGGTATTCACTTGTGCATTTAGCTGCTCGATCGTTTGGGTTTGTTTTTTCACTTGTTCGGAAAGCGCATTTTTTTCTTCATCATTGCAGCCGGTAAGCGTTAAGCCGGCGACGGCTAAAGCAGAAACGAGCAGTTTTTTCATAGAAACTCCTTATATAAAAATGTTGTGAAAATCGACCGCACTTTATAGATCAAACACGTCCGCATCGCGTAACACGTGAATATTACCTTTGCGGCGTAAGAAACCACAGCGGTCGAAATATTCCACTAGTTGGACAGTCATTTTGCGGCCGAATTGTAAGGCATCGCGCAATTCGTTGACCGATATACCTTCTTTCCCGGCACTTAGTTGTTTAATCAAACGGGCGGTAGCATAAATATTTTCGGTCAGGAAGAAGCGGTCTTTTACCACAGCGGTGAGATAACCTAATTTACCGGCTTTGTAGAGGAAGTTACGCATGGCGCTTTCTTCTTGGCCCAATAAGCCTGCAAGATCACGCACCCACAATGCTTGTCCGTTATGTTGCTCAAATTGTTCGAGAACTTGCTGCCATAATGCGCGTTCTTGTTCATTAAATTGAATTTTATGATCAGCGGTGTGTAGCCAACCACGGGTTTGCTGTAGCTGATTTTCGGCTAATAATTCATCAATAAAATGATAAATCAGTTTTTCCGGCTGATTCAGTGCCGCAATGCGATACAAACGAGCTTTACCTAAACCAAGTTGGTCGGGATGTTGTTCGTGATATTGCGCAAGTGCGGTCAATAATTTTGACGTTTGTTGCGTGCGATACTCGGCATTAAAACACCAGCTTTGGAAGCGAATGTCGCTGTTTTTTTCAAGAATGTCATCCAGTTGGGAGTCTGTCAGCTGTTCAATCCACATTAACTGCTCGGCTTCCACCGCCTGGTTTTGCAGATAAAGTGCGGTGCGTTTTTCCGGTGTTTCTGCTTGAATCAGTTGGCGTAAATAATCGAAACGGGCTTCTGTGCGCTTATGGCGTTTCGGTGAATCGATTTCAATCACTTTGGCGCCACCGAGTACGGCGGTCGAGTTGCTGTTGCGTAAGATGATTTTGTCGCCGTGCGCCAAAAACAACGGTTGTTCTAAAATCAGTTCTGCCAGCGCGTGTTGCTGAGGTGCGAGTTTTTGTTGTTGCAATAACGTCAGCTTGCCCGTAGTGTGTGAGGCGGCGTGATAAATATGCACCGGTTGGCTTTCGTTCAGTGGAATTTGGTTTTCCAGCCAAACCGTGACGCGATCTGTCGCTTTGGCAGGCGGTTGGGAGAACAACCAATCGCCGCGTTCAATTAACGTGCGGTCGAAATCCAAGTTAATATTTAGCGCGAGGCGTTGCCCTGCCAAGCCTTCTGTGCTTTGTTCATTTTGTGCGTGGATATTTTTCACCCGCACTTTTTGTCCATTGCTTAAATACAATTCGTCGTCAATGGCAACTTTGCCCGCAAATGCGGTACCTGTCACCACGGTGCCGGAACCTTTAATGGTAAAAATACGGTCGATGGCATAACGGAACGGTTTTTCTGTGTCCGATAATTCCGGCAACTGCGCCAAATAATCGCGTAGCGTTTCAATACCCTGACCGGTGGTGGCAGAGGTCACGAAAAATTGACTGTTCGCCAAGATGGCATAGTGTTGGCGTAGCTGATGTTCTAATGCGTCAATTTGTTGCATATCGGCGCGGTCGGCTTTGGTGATCACCACCATGATTTCCTGCAATTGCAACAAGCTCAAAATGTTTAAGTGCTCGATGGTTTGCGCTTGCACGCCTTCGTCTGCGGCAACGATAAGCATGGCGTAATGAATGCCGCCCAAGCCCGCCAACATATTGGCAAGAAAACGTTCGTGTCCCGGTACGTCGATAAAGCCGAGGATTTGATCTTTTAACGGCAAATAGGCGTAGCCCAAATCAATGGTCATGCCGCGTTTTTTTTCTTCCGGTAAATGCGCCGTATGCGTGCCGGTGAGGGCCTGTAATAGCGCGGTTTTGCCGTGGTCAACGTGTCCGGATGTGACAATAATCATAATGTCTCCAAGCTATCTAGAAGGCGATCAAGGCTCGCCAAACTGCGTAAATCTAACCAAATTTTATCCCGTTCAATGCGCCCGATAACCGGTTGCGGTAACGCCAATAAACGGGCGAAAAGTGCGGTGATTTTTGTCTGCGTTTTTTCTGTTGCCGGCGCAATAGTCACCGCGACTGACGGAATTCTCGCCAACGGCTGGGAGCCGCTACCAACTTGCGCTTCGCTTGGTTCGATAGCAACAACGTAGTCTGCATTTAAGCGATTTTCCAACCGCACTTTCAGTTGTTCTGCTTGTGCTTGTAATTCGGCTACCGGCTGAGTAAGCAGATGAAGTGCGGTCAGTTTTTCAGTGATTTTTTCCGGTTGCAAATACAAACGCAAAGTGGCTTCCAGCCCGGCGAGAGTGACTTTGTCGCAACGCAACACGCGTTTGAGCGGATGGGCTTGTAGCTGTTGAATCAATGCTTGTTTGCCCACGATAATGCCAGCTTGTGGCCCGCCAAGCAGTTTGTCGCCGGAGAAGGAAATCAAATCCAGACCCTGTTGCAATTTTTCTTGCACCGTCGGTTCTTCCGGCAAGTCGAATTGTTTCAGATCGATTAACGCACCGCTGCCTAAGTCCGTGATGACCGGAATGCCAAATTCTTTGCCTAATTCCGCCAGTGCTTGTTCGTCAACGGCGTGGGTAAAACCACAAATTTGGTAGTTACTGCTGTGAACTTTCATTAAAAAGGCGGTATTTTCGTTAATTGCGTTGCGATAATCTTTTAAATGGGTACGGTTGGTGGTTCCCACTTCCACCAGTTTGCAACCTGCCTGCGCCATGATGTCGGGAATGCGGAAAGCACCGCCGATTTCAATCAATTCACCGCGGGAGATGATCACCTCTTTCCCCTGCGCGAAAGTCGCCAACATCAGTAATACCGCCGCTGCGTTGTTGTTCACTACACAGGCCGCTTCGGCGCCCGTGAGTTGTTGCAGTAAATCGCTGATGTAGTTGTCCCGATGGCTCCGCTCGCCAGCCGCTAAATCATATTCCAACGCGACATTGCCCTGCATAGCGTCTAGAGCCGCTTGTTGTGCCGCTGGTGACCACAACGCGCGTCCAAGATTGGTGTGTAATACCGTGCCGGTTAAATTATGTACGCTCTTAATGTTCACTTGTTGTTGTAACAATAATTGTTGGCGGATGTACTGAAAGGTCGCGTCATCGGTTTGCAAAAAGTGCGGTAGATTTTCATGGCGTTTTATATGTTCGCGTGCTTGTTGCAACATCTCGCGAGACACGTTGACAGTGGCACTATGGCCAAATTCTGCCACGAATTGTTCACCTTGCGGGGTTTTGAGTAATTTATCGACGGCGGGAAGGGCTTGATAAAGGGCTGACATGATGATTCCTTTTTCTGGAGTGTTAAATTGGCATTTTAAGCGGGGATTATAAGGCGTGAAACCTGATTTCTTCTTTGCTTTTGCGTGCGCATTAGATACACTAGCGCCAATTTTTTTTCGTATTTTTAAATTCTTGGAATTATAGGTAATTCAATGCGTACAAGTAAATATTTATTATCCACCTTAAAAGAAACCCCAGCAGAAGCAGCGATTGTTAGCCATCAACTCATGTTGCGTGCGGGCATGATTCGCCCTCTTGCTTCCGGCCTTTATAACTGGATGCCAACCGGTTGGCGCGTGCTACAAAAAGTGGAAAACATCATTCGCGAAGAAATGAATAAAAGTGGCGCCATTGAGATCAAAATGCCTGTCGTGCAACCGGCAGAATTGTGGCAAGAGTCCGGTCGTTGGGATCTGTATGGCCCGGAATTATTGCGTTTCACCGACCGTGGCGAACGGAGTTTCGTGATCGGCCCGACCAATGAAGAAGCGATTACCGATTTAATGCGTCGTGAAGTGACTTCTTACCGTCAACTTCCCCTCAATTTATATCATATTCAAACCAAGTTCCGTGACGAAGTGCGTCCACGTTTCGGCGTGATGCGTAGCCGTGAATTTATCATGAAAGATGCTTATTCTTTCCACATGGACAAAGAAAGTTTGCAGCAAACCTATGAGGTGATGTACCAAACTTATAGCAATATTTTCACCCGCTTAGGGTTGGATTTCCGTGCCGTGCAAGCGGATACCGGTTCTATCGGTGGTAGTGCGTCTCATGAGTTCCAAGTGTTGGCAAACAGCGGCGAAGATGATGTGATTTTCTCTACGGAATCTGATTATGCGGCCAACATCGAACTTGCTGAAGCCGTTGCTGTCGGCGAGCGTGCCGCACCAACTAAAGCGATGGAATTGGTGGATACACCGAATGCGAAAACCATTGCGGAGCTTGTCGCACAATTTAACCAACCGATTGAGAAAACCGTTAAAACCTTGATTGTAAAAGGGGCTAGTGAAGAACAGCCGTTAGTGGCGTTAATCATTCGTGGCGATCACGAATTAAATGAAGTCAAAGCGGAAAAATTGGCAGAAGTCGCTTCCCCACTTGAGTTTGCTGATGAAGCCGCCATTAAAGCCAAAATCGGTGCAGGTGTAGGTTCCCTTGGACCGGTCAATTTAAACATTCCGGTGATCATTGACCGCAGCGTGGCGATCATGTCTGATTTCAGCGCCGGCGCCAACATTGACGGTAAACATTATTTCAACATTAACTGGGAACGCGATGTGGCGTTGCCGAAAGTGGCGGATATTCGTAACGTTGTTGAAGGCGATCCAAGCCCGGACGGCAAAGGCACGTTATTAATTAAACGTGGTATTGAAGTCGGCCATATCTTCCAATTAGGCGATAAATACTCCAAAGCCATGAATGCGACAGTGCAAGGCGAAGATGGTCGTCCGATGGTTGTCACTATGGGCTGCTATGGTATTGGTGTGACGCGTGTTGTGGCAGCCGCGATTGAACAACATCATGATGAACGTGGTATTATTTGGCCGAGCGATGCGATGGCGCCGTTTACGGTAGCGATTGTGCCGATGAATATGCACAAATCGGAAAGCGTGCAAGCATTCGCTGAGGATTTATACCGCACTTTATTGGCACAAGGTGTGGAAGTGATTTTTGATGACCGTAAAGAACGCCCAGGCGTGATGTTTGCGGATATGGAGCTTATCGGTGTGCCGCACATGGTCATCATCGGTGAGAAAAACCTAGCGAACGGCGAAATCGAATACAAAAATCGTCGTAGCGGTGAGAAACAAATGATTGCGAAAGCGCAATTATTAGACTTCTTAAAAAGCCAAATTAAGGCGTAATTGAAATAAAAAGTGCGGTCGGATTTTTAACTGAATTTCCGACCGCACTTTTATATAGGGAAAACATGAATCCGTGGATTTTATTAGCCGTTTCTATTTGTTTGGAAATTGTCGCGACCAATCTATTGAAAGTCAGCGACGGTTTTACTAAACCGTTGCCGACGCTTGGCGCTTTGGCTTTTTATGGCTGTTCGTTCTATTTTGTTGCCATTATTTTTCGTACGCTTTCCGTTGGTTTGGTGTATGCCATTTGGTCTGGCGTGGGCATTGTGTTGACAGCCATTGTGGCTTATTTCGCCTTTGGGCAGAAAATTGATACTGCCGGTTTAATTGGTATGGGATTGATCATCTGTGGTGTGTTAGTGATTAATTTATTTTCGCAAACGGCACACTGACGCTATAATCCAATTGACTTTTGGGGAAGGAGAATAGGATGAAAAAGTATGATCCGCTGCGCATTGAGTGGGATTGTCGGCGCGGTATGTTGGAATTAGACAAGGTCATCATGCCTTTTTATAAACAGTATTTTGACGGGCTTAATGAGCATAAAAAAGAGGTTTTTATTCGTTTGTTAGCCTCGACTGATTTACAACTTTTTTCGTGGTTCTTTAATAACGGCGAAATCAATGATCCAGAATTGCGTGAAATTGTGCTAGAAATTCAGCAAAAATTAAATTTAACGAATTGATTTTTATTGTTTTATTGGTTTTTTCTAAAATAACTGAACTTTTTTTTATTCATCTCGTCTAACGCATAACAATAGCTTGCTGGCTTTGAAATTAAAGTTTGTTAGAAGTGATATTTGAGGTTATATGGCTGAACAGCTAACAGATCAAGCTTTGGTAGAAAGGGTGCAGCAGGGAGATAAGAAAGCTTTCAATTTGTTGGTATCGCGTTATCAAAATAAAGTAGCTGGATTACTGACTCGGTATATTTCACCGAATGATATTCCCGATGTTGTACAAGAATCATTTATAAAAGCATACCGTTCCATCGGCTCTTTTCGTGGTGATAGTGCTTTCTATACTTGGCTATACAGAATCGCAGTGAATACTGCAAAAAATTATTTGACTGCACAAGGGCGTCGTCCACCAAGCGAAGATATTTTAGCTGAAGATGCAGAATCCTACGATGTAGGAACAAATTTACGGGTTGTGGATACGCCTGAAAATGAAATGTTATCCAACGAGTTGAAGAATATTGTATTTGATACGATTAAAGGTTTACAGGAAGATTTACGCACAGCAATTACTTTACGCGAAATTGAGGGATTGAGTTACGAAGAAATTGCGGAAATTATGGATTGCCCAGTAGGTACTGTGAGATCGCGGATTTTTAGAGCGCGTGAAATCATTGAAAGTAAAGTTAAACCGCTTTTACAGCGTTAATAAAAAACAGGAATAAAACTACGATTAGTCGGAGTAAAAACATGCAAAAAGAACTACTTTCAGCATATATTGATGGTGAGCAAGTCAATCATGAACTCACTGAAAAATTGTGCCACAATGCAGAATTGCAAGAGAGTTGGGCGAACTTCCACACCATTCGTTCTGTTATGCGCCAAGAAACAAATATTTTCTTAGGCGCGGATTTTACTGCAAAAATGGAAAGTTTGATTGCAGCTGAAGAAATTCAAATGGCTGAAGTTCCCGAGTCTCAACCATTGCCACAGGAAGTAGAAAACTCTCCGTTTATGCAAAAATTAAAAGCATGGTTTATGCCAATGACACAAGTTGCCGTTGCTGCGGGCGTATGCTTGGTGGCGGTGTTGGGTGTACAGTCTTTCAATGAAAAATCTACCGTACAAAATGCAGTGGATACACCGGTTTTACAAACACTGCCGTTTAACAATGGTGTGCAGGAAGTCAGCTACAATGCGCCAAACAAAGATGTCATCACAGCCGAACAGCTTGAACAAAAAAATAAACGTATTGGCGCTATGTTACAAAGCTATGAACTACAACGTCGTGTTTATGCCGATTCAATGAATTTAGGACAGAATCATAGCAATAGATAATACTCTATGTATTCCGGTATGACTGTTTTTTATGAGAATTCACCACCATTTTTTGGTGGTGAATTTGTTTATTAGGAATTTGATCATGTTAAAAATATTTCTAAAAACCACCGCACTTTTTTTCTTATTAAGTGCCTCATTTTCTTCCCTTGGTGCAGAAACATTTTCGCCGAAACAGTTGCTGCAGGATATGAAGAAAGCGACGGAACAGCTAAATTATGAATTTTCTTTTGTACAAACTACGCCTTCTAATATGGATTCATTGCGTTACCGTCATTTTAAATCTCATGGCAAAACACTTGCGCAATTGGTGACGCTAGATGGTGCACAACAAGAAATTGTGCAACGTGATAATTTAATTAGCTATTTTCAACCGAACTATCAACCTTTCACTATTAATAGTGAAGGCATTACTGATAATTTACCGCCACTCATCCGAGCGAATTTTGATACGTTGGAGCAATACTATGATTTCGTTAATATCGGGCGTAATCGCGTAGCAGATCATGTGGTACAAACCATTCGAATTTTGCCGAAAGACGATTTCCGTTATCAATATGTGGCCTTTATTGATGAAGACACTAACTTACTGTTGCGCAGTGATATGCTTGATCGAGACGGTAATTTATTGGATCAATTTCGTGTCGTCAATTTGTATGTGGGAAATGGGATTTCAGGCTTAGTGGATTATTTAAATCAAGTGGCTTTTCCTCCGTTATTAATGGATAAAAACGCAAATCAAACGCCGGATTTTAATTGGGTTCCAGGTTGGTTGCCACAAGGTTTTAAAGTGGTAAATCGTAGCATTGAGCATGATGGCGACGATAAAATTGAATCACAACTTTACAGTGATGGATTGTTTTCTTTTACGTTATATGTGTCTGACAAAATCACTGAAAACACGCAGCGAGATAACACTTGGCGACAAGGTGCGTACACCATTTATAACGAAACAGTGGACAGCAAAGAGGTGACGATTATTGGGCAATTGCCGATTTCTACGGCAAAACGTATCGTGCAAGACATTCAATTTAAGAAAAACTAAACAGGCTTATTATGTTGACAGAAAGTGCGGTCGTGATTGAATACGAATCCGGCAAGGCGAAAGTAAAATGCCAATCACAAAGTGCCTGTGGCAGTTGTGCGGCAAAAGCTGCTTGTGGTAATTCTGCGTTATCTGAATTAACCGGTAGTGACGTGCGTGGAGAGCATATTTTTACCATTGAAACCATTACACCGCTAAAAGTGGGTCAGTTGGTCGAAATTGGTTTATCTGAACATTCTTTGATCAAATCTGCGTTGCTGATGTATTGCGTACCTTTACTTACGTTATTATTCAGTACCTTATTGTTTGATTCATTGTTTAGTCATGAACTTGTCAGTGTATTTTTCATTTTTATTTCCACTGGCCTTTCCTTCCTTGGTGTGCGCTGGTATGCACAAAAGCTGAATCGCAAATCAGCTTACCAACCGGTGTTGCTGCGTGTGCTCTAAATCTTTGGACATCATTCGTTTTCTTTGGCGGGCTGGTATATAATCAGCCCGTTTATTTTATTATCTTTAAGGAAATATTATGCTCCCTATGCTTGGCATTACTGGTTACAGCGGCAGCGGCAAAACCACCTTATTAGAAAAATTACTCCCGAAATTAAAGCAACGTGGATTGCGTCCTGCGGTGATTAAACACAGTCACCATGATGCACAAGTGGATAAACCGGGCAAAGACAGTTGGCGTATGAAAGATGCCGGTGCCAGCCAAGTGATTATGGCCTGTGACCATCGCTGGGCACTTATGACAGAAACTCCACAACAACATATTTCCCTGCCTTATTTATGTGAACAATTTGATCACGAATTAACCGACCTCATTTTAGTAGAAGGCTTCAAACAGGAGCCGATTGAAAAGATTTTGTTGCATCGCCAAGACATGACTAAACCACTACCCGACATTGATGATCTCGTGTTGGCCGTTGCTACAGATTATCCTTTAACGGCAGATAAACCTTGTTTGGATATTAATAATATTGCGCAGGTTGCTGATTTTATTACGGCTTGGTACGGGCAAAAGTGCGGTCGAATTTAAGCGTGGTTTTTTATGCCTAAGCTCCAACATTATCGCCATTTATCCTTAATTGCCGCCATGGCATTATTTATGCAGTCCCTTGATGCCACTATTTTGAACACGGCATTGCCTGCTATTTCTGCCGATTTGCATGAATCACCGTTAGAAATGCAAATGGCGATAATCAGTTATTCCCTCACTGTTGCATTATTTATTCCACTCACCGGTTGGATTGCCGATAAATACGGCACGCTCAATGTGTTTCGGGTTGCGGTGGCGATTTTTGTGCTTGGTTCTGTTGCTTGTGCCGTCTCCAATTCATTAAACGCATTGATTTGGTCGCGAGTGTTGCAAGGGCTGGGCGGTGCAATGATGATGCCGGTAGCACGCTTGGCAATTATTCGTCATGTCCCCAAAAATCAATTGGTTGCTGCATGGAATGCCATGGCGATGGCGGGATTGATTGGCCCGGTGCTCGGGCCGATTGTGGGCGGATGGCTTGTGACACATGCCAGCTGGCATTGGATTTTCCTAATTAACATTCCTATTGGTATCCTTGGGATTGGATTTGCCGGTCGGTATATGCCGAACAGTACGGGCAATATTAGTAAGCTGGATTGGTGGGGCTTTTTGCTGTTTGCTGGTGGGCTGGTAGGGTTGACGCTTGGTTTGGATTTGTTGTCTGAAGATCGTATCAATCAATGGCTGACTGCGTTGATTTTGGCTGTGGGATTGGGGTGTTTCTCCTTTTATTATTTGTATGCTCAACGGATACAGAATCCTTTATTGCCGTTAAATTTATTTGCCACGCGCACGTTCCGGCTGGGCATGGTGGCGAATATTTTTATCCGTTTGTGTGGTTCGGGCATTCCGTTTTTAATGCCGCTGATGTTGCAGGTTGTGTTTAATTATAGTGCTGATGTTGCCGGTTGGTTGTTAGCGCCTATTGCGCTAAGTTCTGTGTTAACGAAATCCTTTGTTGGAAAAATTCTGGCGCGTTTTGGTTACAAAACGACATTAATGCTGACCGCACTTTCGATGGTGCTTGCCATTGCTGCCATGAGCCTGCTGCAACAAGATACACCGATTTGGTGTTTGGTGCTGATTTTGGCTTGGTACGGTAGCTGTATGTCAATTATTTTCACCTCGGTTAACACGCTGACGATTAGCGATTTAGGTGAACACAATGCCAGTGCAGGTTCTACTTATCTCAGTGTGATTCAACAAGTGGGGATTAGTATTGGTATTGCTATTTCTGCTGTGATTTTAGACCTTTACCGTCATTTTATTGGTGAAAGCGGTGAACAACTTCAACGTGCATTCAGTGCGACCTTCCTGACCTCAGCTATTTTCGGCATCATTTTATTATGGGTTTTAACTTACCTTAGAAAAGAAGATGGTGCGGAGAATTTTCGTCGAGAATAAAAAGTTTATTTTTTGAAGGTGTTTTCGGGAGATATTCTGTTAGGCGTGAGAGAAAAGTTGAATTGGCGGAAGATCGTAGGAGTTGAACCTACCCGAGACTGCTGGCAGCCTCAACAGGATTTGAAGTCCTGCCGCTTCACCGGAAACGACGATCTTCCTTTGGGAAATTGGTGCGAACTTTAGCGCAAAAGTCGGGGCGATTCAAGTTGAGCCGCAAAATAATAGCCTGAATTGATTAAAAAAAGTGCGGTCAGAAAAATGATTAAATTTCTGACCGCACTTTGAGTTTTATAAGTTGAAATTAACGACGTGGTAAATAACGTGTCGGATCAACAGATTTTCCTTTGTAACGAATTTCAAAGTGAAGTTTTACATCGTTAGTGCCGGTGTTCCCCATTTTGGCGATTTGTTGACCGGCTTTTACTTCTTGCTGATCTTTCACTAAGATGCTGTCGTTGTGGGCATAGGCACTGAGGAAATCATCGTTATGTTTGATGATGATAAGATTTCCGTAACCGCGGAGTGCGTTGCCGGCGTAAACGACACGGCCATCTGCCGCAGCGTTAACGGCTTGACCACGAGAACCGCCAATATCAATCCCTTTATTACCACCATCGGAACTAGAGAAACCTTGAACGACATTACCACTTGTTGGCCAGCGCCAAGCAATGGTGGAGGCGACTGGTGCATTGTCTTGTGGGATTGGTTGGCTTACCACAGGTTGGTTTTGAATTTGTACTGGTTGATTTACCGGTGCGGTATTTACCAGCGGTAAACCGCCTGCGGTGGCTTTTACCGGGCCGGTGATAGTGCCATCAGAACCATATTGTGTGCCATTTGCGCCCGGTGTGTAAGTAACGGTTGGTTCACTGCTCACCGGTTGTTGAACTGGCGCTTGTGGTTGTGGCGCAACAGCAGGTTGTGCCACGCTTTGAGAACGTCCGTTAGACACTTTCAAGGTTTGCCCTACGCTTAAATTGTAAGGCTCCTTCATATTATTTAAAGCTGCTAATTCTTTTACATCCAAACCGGAAATATACGCGATAAGGAACATGGTATCACCTTTGCGCACGGTATAGGTGTTACCTTTGTAGAAGCCTTTATTAATTTGACTGTAATCCGGTGCGTTGGTGGTTGGATTACGTGGAATCGTGAAATCCTGTGAAGTTTGTTGCGGTTTATTTTGCACTGTCGGCGTCGGTTGTGGTTTTTGCACCGGTTGTGGTTGATAAGTTGGTTGGAAATTCGGCTGTGGTGCAGATTGTGCCGGCGCTTGAGGCATTGGCGCATTCATGCTGTTGGGTACGTTACTTTGTTGAATTTGCGGTTCCCATGTCGCATTCCCACCCATAGATGGACTATCAACCGGTTGCATCATGCCTGGCGATAACGTGCCATCAGCACTTTCTACCGGTGCCGGTGAGTTTGAGCTACAAGCTGCAAGAACAGCAATGATAATCGGTAAAAGTAAAAAGGATTTTTTCATAGAGGTATTCCTTATTGCATATTTATTGGCATACGTTGTTGTTGAATTTCCGGCATCCAACTACCGCCTGCGATAGCGCCGGTGCCTTCTACCGGTTGCATGATGCCCGGCGGAAGTGAATTTTCGTCTTTCCCCGCATCATCAGAAGAACAAGCCGAGAGAGTTAATACCATAGACAATAATAAAATTGATTTTTTCATTTTATAACCCTGATTAACGTAAAATAAAATAAGCGACAACGGCTAAAACCACCATCGACCATCCAATGAGCTCAATGGATTTGCGCAGTTTTGCTGCAAATTTTTCACCTCCCCAAGCCGCTAATTTGGCGACCAATAAGAACCTTGCCGCACGAGAAATAAACGCGGTGATAACAAAAGGTAAAAATGCCATTTGCATCACGCCGGCACAGATGGTGAAAACTTTGTAAGGAATTGGTGAGAACCCTGCTACAAAAACCACTAAAATGCCCCATTTTTCAAACCATTGAATAGCGGTTTGCCAATGCGACTGATAGCCCCATTGATTAATGTAATGTTCTACAAAATCAAACGCATAATAACCCAATGCATAGCCGATCATGCCACCCAAGACGGAAGCAATCGCCGTAACTAAGGCCAATTTCACCGCACTTTGTGGCTTTGACATGGACATTGGAATTAACATGACATCCGGCGGAATGGGAAAAAAAATGGCTTCGATAAAACTGACAAAAGTTAGCCAAAATGGGGCGAAACGGTGTTTCGACCACGCCATGGTTTTATCGTACATTGCGCCAAATAAATTCATTTACTTTCCTTATGTTGAAAGACGAAATTATTCACTTTCTAACCAATGTTGTAAAGCCTTCATTGAGTGGTGTGCCGTCATATCGACTTGGATTGGCGTGATGGATACATAGCCGTTTTTTACTGCATGAAAATCCGTGCCTTCGCCCTCATATTCCGGCAATCCGCTCAGCCCGATCCAATAAATATCTTCGCCACGCGGGCTTTGTTGTTTAATGACTTCGGCGGAAGAAGAACGGTAACCCAAATGGCAGACTTTAATGCCTTTGAGCTCTTCATAAGGCACATCCGGCACATTAATGTTGAGAATTTCGTGTTTACCCAATAATTGAGAATGTAATTTAGGGACGAGTTCGCATACCACACGGGCTGCCGTTTCAAAATGTTGACGACCGTCAAGAGACACCGCAATAGACGGCAAGCCCAAATGACGCCCTTCAAAGGCGGCGGCGACCGTGCCGGAATACAATACATCGTCCCCCAAGTTTGCACCGGCGTTAATGCCGGAGACTACTAAATCGATGCGCCCGGAAAGAAAACCGTTGAGCGCAATGTGCACGCAATCGGCGGGCGTGCCGTTAACGCAGTAATCGCCACTTTCCAAATGTAACGGTTGTAATGGTTTCACTAAGGTTAACGAACTCGACGCGGCACTGCGGTTGCTGTCAGGGGCGACGATGGTGACATTGGCGATCTTGCGCAAGGCCTCTGCCATGGTGCGAATACCCGGCGCGTGAATGCCGTCGTCGTTACTCAATAAAATATTCATAGAAAATTCCTGTGTTTTAATTCTCGATATTGACCAGTTCGCGAATGAGTGCGGTGGCATAACTACCCGCCGGTAAAGTAAATTGAAGGCGCAAGCCGTTTGGCTCAAACAGCCATTGAAAATGTTGCGGGTGCATTAAAATGGGGCGGCGGGCGGCTTTCATGCGTTCTTTGCGCATTAACGCGAATAATGCCTGATGTTGGGCGAAAATTTCATGTTCAAAATCCGCCGCACTTTTCTCTTCTTCGCCGATGAGGGGCGCAGTGAGTAAAACATCTTGTTGTGCCAAACGCTGTTGCAGCTGCACCAAATCTTCCGATTCGTCCACTACAAACCAACTGTGCGAACCGTTCAGTTGCAACACATCACCGACCAAAATTTGCTGTGCCAAGTCTAATTCCATCCGTTTGGACACGATTAAATTAAACATTTCGCTGCGTGCAGCAGAAAGATAGAAGCTGCGTTTATTGCGATCTTTGACTTTAATCTCGCCGTTTGCCCAGCGTAACGCCTGCGTTAAGTTATTACCATCACGGCCAAAACGTTGTTCGGTGAAATAATTTGGGAAGCCGTTTTTTGCCAGAAAATCTAACCGCACTTTGAGTTCGTCGGTTTCTTCGGCGTTACGGAGCAAAATCTCAAAATGATTGCCTTGTAGGCTGCCGATACGGATTTTGCGTTGGTGGCGGGTGACGTCGAGAATTTCTACCCCTTCGAGGGAAAATTGATTGAAATCCGGTGTTGGTTGTCCTGGCATTTGCAGACTGAACCATTGCTCGGTAACAGCTTTACGATCTTTTAAACCGGCGTAGCTCATGTTGCGCGCGGAAATGCCGGCAAATTTTGCCAGCTGTTCGCCTACAAACAAGGTGTTGCAATCGGTTTTGCGTACTTTCACGGCAACAAATTCGCCATCGCCACTCATGTCGTAGCCGAGCTGTTCTTTCACCACAAAATCCGCACACTCTGCTTTTAAAAGTGCGGTCTGTTTTGGCGGTGTTTTTTGCAGATAGGCTAAATCCATCATGATTTGTGCACCAACAATGCCACGGCTTCGCAGGCAATGCCTTCACCGCGACCGGTAAAGCCCAGTTTTTCCGAGGTGGTGGCTTTAACATTCACTTGTTCGATGTTGACAGACAAATCCTGTGCGATCAGGGCGCGCATGGCGTCAATATGCGGGCGCATTTTCGGTGCTTGCGCAATGATGGTCACATCCACGTTGCCTACGACATAGCCTTTTTCCTGTACTTGGCGGTATGCTTCCCGTAATAACACGCGGCTGTCTGCGCCTTTGTATTGCATATCCGTGTCAGGGAACAGCTTGCCGATGTCACCTAAGGCCACTGCGCCAAGTAAGGCATCGGTCAGCGCATGGAGCGCCACATCGCCGTCGGAATGGGCGATAAAGCCTTTGTCAAAGGGAATGGTGACGCCGCCGATAATGAGCGGGTTGTCGGTGCCGAAAGCGTGAACGTCAAAACCATGGCCGATTCGTATCATTTTGTCTTCCTCATTAAATAAAATTCTGCCAACGCCAAATCTTCCGGGCGGGTGACTTTAATATTATCGCTACGCCCCGCCACCAAGTGCGGTTGAAATCCCGCGAGTTCCATGGCAGAGGCTTCGTCAGTCACAGCAAGCTGTTGCTGCTTGGCGTGGATTAACGCATTTCGTAATAGCTCCGCACGGAAAAACTGCGGCGTCTGCGCTAACCAAAGTTGACTGCGATCTTCGGTGTGGGCAATTTGTTGTGAAGGCAAAGCACGCTTGATGGTATCCGTCGCCGGAATCGCCAAAATCGCACCGTTGTCATCGTTAATTTCAAGTAATTTATCCAAATCGCCGTGGGTTAAACAAGGACGTGCCGCATCATGCACCATTACCCAAACATCCGTGCCGGCATTTTGGATGGCTTTTAATCCGTTTAACACCGAATCCGCACGGGTTTCTCCACCTTCAACCAACATAATTTTGGGGTTTTGTGTCAGGTTAAGTTGAGCAATGTAAGGATCATCGGCAGCCACTGCCAATACGATTTGGCTGATGTGTGGATAAGAAAGCAACACGTTTAAGGTGTGCTGCAAAATGGGTTGTCCGTGAATAGGAAGGTATTGTTTCGGTTTGTCCGCTTTCATCCGACTGCCAATGCCGGCCGCCGGTACAACGGCGATAATCTTGCGATTTGAAGTCATTATTTGTGTTCTTTGACGATATGATAGAAAGTTTCGTTTGGTTTCACCATTTCATGTTGCAAACGCGCGCGTTCCTCAATGGCATCTACCCCTTCTTTTAAGTCTTTAATTTCCGCAGCAATGATCTGATTTCGTTGGGACAGTCTTTCATTTTCCTGTTGATGGACGGCAATTTCTTTGGTGGTAGCTTGATAATCCCAATAGCCGTTTTTGCCGAACCAAAAATCGTATTGGAACAGCAATAACACTGCGATGAGTAAAGAAATAAATAAGCGCATAAAAAAATAATAAATCGAATCGAAAAAATTGCGCGTAGTTTACCTTGAATTGCACCAAAATGCGATATTGCCTACCCGGCGCCGAATAATTTCTTAAAAATTGAGGTGTATCGTAGTAAGATAAGGCGATTTTTAATAGCCTGTGAGGTGTGCCCCATGAAACCCTATTTAATTGCTCCCTCCATTCTTTCTGCGGACTTAGCGCGTTTGGGCGAAGAGGTGGAAAATGTCTTAAAGTGCGGTGGTGATGTCGTGCATTTTGATGTGATGGATAACCATTATGTTCCGAACTTAACTTTCGGTCCTGCCGTGTGCAAAGCCTTACGCGATTATGGTATCACTGCGCCGATTGATGTGCATTTGATGGTGAAACCGGTGGATCGCATTATCCCGGATTTCGCGAAAGCCGGTGCCAGCTACATTACCTTCCACCCGGAATCCTCTGAACATATCGACCGCACTTTGCAACTTATCCGCGATAACGGTTGTAAATCAGGTTTGGTGTTTAATCCTGCCACGCCGTTAAGTTATTTGGATTATGTAATGGACAAAGTGGATATCATTTTACTGATGTCGGTGAATCCGGGCTTTGGCGGACAATCTTTCATTCCGGCAACCTTAGAAAAACTGAAACAGGCGAGAAAACGCATTGATGAGAGCGGATTGGATATTCGTTTAGAAGTGGATGGCGGCGTTAAAGCGAGCAATATTGCGGAAATTGCCCGCGCCGGTGCGGATATGTTCGTTGCCGGTTCGGCGATTTTCGATCAACCGGACTATAAAAAAGTCATTGATGAAATGCGTCAGCAGTTAGCCGCAGTAGGAAAATAAGCATGACAGGACAGTTTAAATTAATCGGTTTTGATTTGGATGGCACCTTGGTGGACAGCTTGCCTGATTTGGCTCTATCCGTGAATTCAGCGTTAGCAGAATTCGATTTGCCACAAGCGCCTGAAGCGTTGGTGCTCACTTGGATTGGCAACGGCGCGCAGATTTTAATTGCCCGCGCATTGGAATGGGCAACGGCACAATCAGGCAAAACCTTGACGGAAGGCCAAATTGCCACATTAAAAGAGCGTTTTAATGTCTTTTACGGCGAAAATATCTGCAATCGCAGCCGTTTATTCCCTCACGTGAAAGAGACTTTGCAGAAGCTCAAAGCCAAAGGTTACCGTTTGGCTGTCGTCACTAACAAACCGACCCAACACACCCGCCCGGTGTTGAAGGCTTTCGGCATTGAAGAGTTATTCGATGAAGTGTTGGGTGGACAATCGTTACCGGCCATCAAACCGCACCCGGGCCCGCTATTCTATTTATGCGGTAAATTTGGCTTATACCCGAAACAAGTGCTGTTTGTCGGCGATTCCCGCAATGATATTATTGCCGCGCATAATGCCGGTTGCCCGGTGGCGGGGTTGACTTACGGTTACAACTACAACATTCCAATCTCTGAATCCCATCCGGATTGGGTGTTTGAGGATTTCGCGGAGTTATTGACGCTTGTTTGATTGATTCTTCTGAATGGATGGCGCAAACGACCACGTTTGTGCCTTTATTTAATTTTGGCTACAGCACAAGCGTGGACGCTTGCGCTATCAATAATAAGATTTAAAAATTAAGGATGTAAAAATGACCAAACCTATCGTGTTCAGCGGCGTACAGCCATCAGGTGAATTGACTATCGGTAACTACCTCGGTGCGTTGCGTCAGTGGGTGAAAATGCAGGATGACTATGAATGCCTGTTCTGTATCGTGGATCAACACGCCATCACCGTGCGTCAAGATCCGGCGGCATTACGTAAGGCTACCTTGGACGTGTTGGCGTTATATTTAGCCTGCGGTATCGACCCAGCAAAATCTACCATTTTCATCCAATCTCATGTGCCGGAACACGCGCAATTGGCTTGGGTGTTAAACTGCTACACGTATTTTGGCGAAATGGGTCGTATGACCCAGTTTAAAGATAAATCCGCCCGTTATGCGGAAAATATCAACGTAGGCTTGTTCACTTATCCGGTGTTAATGGCGGCAGACATTTTGCTTTACCAAGCCAACCAAGTGCCGGTGGGCGAAGACCAAAAACAACATTTGGAAATCACTCGTGACATTGCGCAACGTTTTAATGCGTTATACGGACCGCACTTTGCTGTGCCGGAAGTATTCATCCCGAAAGCGGGTGCACGCGTGATGTCCTTGCTAGAGCCGGAAAAGAAAATGTCCAAATCGGACGAAAACCGCAACAACGTTATCGGCTTATTAGAAGATCCGAAAGCAGTCGCGAAGAAAATTAAACGTGCGGTAACCGATTCTGACGAGCCGCCGGTGATTCGTTATGACGTGAAAAATAAAGCGGGCGTGTCCAATCTTCTCGACATTCTCTCCGGCGTGAGCGGCAAAACCATCGCAGAACTTGAGCAAGAATTTGAAGGCAAAATGTATGGTCACCTCAAAGGTGCTGTTGCCGACGAAGTTTCCGCCATGTTGACCACGTTGCAAGAACGCTACCATCATTTCCGCAACAACGAGGAATTACTCCTCCAAATTGCTAAAGACGGTGCGGAAAAAGCCAAAGCACGTGCACAAGAAACGTTAGCGAAAGTGTATGACGCCATTGGGTTTATTGGCGCGAAGTAAGTCATTCCACACAAAAACAAAAGCGGCGTGAAAGCCGCTTTTTTATTTCAAGGGAAAAGCTAAAGGCAAACAAAAAGTGCGGTGAAAATCCACTGTAAATTTTGACCGCACTTTTAGCCACTGCCACCTTAGCATTTGGCTTAACCGCGTGTAATGATAAAGAACCCGCTAAAGACGGAGCAAAAACAATCTCAAGCCTTGAGCAAATACAAAAAGATGGCAAAGTGCGCATTGGTGTATTTAGCGATAAACCACCATTTGGTTATGTAGATGCGCAAGGCAAAAGCCAAGGCTTTGATGTTGAAATTGGTAAAGCGATCGGTAAAGATTTATTAGGTGATGAAAACAAAGTGGAATTTGTTTTAGTGGATGCCGCAAACCGTGCTGAATACTTACTTTCTAAGAAAGTTGATATTATCTTAGCTAACTTTACTGTGACACCAGCTCGTAAAGAAGTGGTAGATTTTGCTAATCCATATATGAAAGTGGCACTCGGTGTTGTTTCAAAAGATGGCTCAGTCATTACTGATCTTGAACAATTAAAAGGCAAAACTTTAATTGTAGATAAAGGCACCACGGCTGATATTTTCTTTACCAAAAACTATCCAGATGTGAAGTTATTGAAATTCGAACAAAATACAGAAACCTTTGAAGCCTTACGTGATGGCCGTGGTGATGCCTTATCTAACGACAATACCTTCTTATTCGCTTGGGCAAAACAAAATCCAGGTTATACTGTGGGCGTAAAAAACTTTGGTGATCAAGATGTTATTGCACCAGCTGTTCGCAAAGATGCACCTGAATTGTTAAATTGGTTAAATAACGAAATCCAAACCTTAGGCAAAGATGGTCGTTTAAAACAAGCTTACGAAAAAACTTTATTGCCAGTTTATGGTGATACCGTAAACGAAAGTGATATCGTAGTTGAATATAAATAATTTAAACCCATTCACTTCCCCTGTAATTTCCCCACAGGGGAAGTGAAAACTCCTTTATTTTTGACCACTCTTTGGAAGATGTGGTGTAAATCTCGCCTTTAGTGGCATTCTTTCCTGAATACGTTCCCGATTAATCTGTAACGCCGCCTCTGTGGCTTCATAGTCCAACCATAAACTTGGATCATCAGGTAACATTTCATTCCAAATATATTGTACGTTAAAGCCTCGCGCCTTACATTCCGCATGCAATGCATCATACCGTTTCTTTAAAAACGCCAATTTATTAAAGAAAAAACGCACATGCCCTTCACCTAATTTATATTCCGTAGGCTGTCCTTTCAAATGAAATTTACCTTTCGCCACGGCATTAGGAATGCGGGTTAATTCACGATGTTCAGCTAAAAGATGCTGATCACAAAGCTCCTCAGGTGGAACAAGATTAATTCGAGTCATAAGTCATACCAAATAAAAAGGAACATAGTAAGGGGCGTAAAGGTATTTGTCTATGATTTACTTATCTCTTTAAAAGAATAAATATTCAAGCATTTCAGAAAAGATATTTATCTGAGCATTTTAATAAAGTATTGATCTATTCAAAATAAACAGTATGACCTAACCTTAACAACTTATTATGGTCCACAAGAGCAATATTCATAATTTAAAGTGAATAAAGAAGATACTTTGCGATGTTGCTATGGATGGCGAAAGTTGGAGTATTCGGGAAATATTTATTTGATTTGAATGCGCTACAAGGCACCAATTATGATGGCGTGTTCCAAACCTCATCGGTTTATATTTATTTTTTATGCCCATTATTGTTAAGTTTGTTATCCTACCTTTATTGTAAGAAATAAAACAAGTAAACTCATAACTTAGCAATTCAAAAGGGTTTGCAAGCGGTTAAATTTTGTAGGAATTTTACCAATCTCTCCATTCAATAAGGATTCATCATGAAAAAGTTATTTTTATTCGCTTTATGTACTTTCTCTGCTTCTAGCTTTGCCTTAACCCCGCAAATAGAAACAGCATCAAACTCAGACTCTTTTATCAGTTTCCGCACTGCTAATGATACTATTTATTGCTCTGGCGATATTCCTGACCTAAACCCCAAAGTTGAATGTGTTACTAAAATCAAAGGAAAACCGATTTTGCCGCGTCCGAAAGATTGTGAATTAGAATGGGGCGAGCTATTTTCTGTTGGCGCTACAGGAAAAGCCTCACTTGTTTGTGCCAGTGATACCCCCGCTGTACCAGACTCTCAGATCTTAAAAGACGGCGAAACAATTAAAGGCAAAGGTTGGCAATGTACTGCGTCTGGTGATTCAGTTACTTGCTCAAACCAAGAAAAACACGGTTTTAAAATTAGCCAAGCAAAACAAAAATTATTTTAGTTTGTAGCGTATTTGAAAAATACACAATACGTTAATTGCCTTACCACAAGAGCGGTCAAATTTTTCTCACTTTTTACAAGGAATAAAAATGAAAAAATATTGGTTAATCCCATTGATGATACTTATTGGATCCCCCTATGCCAATAGCTGTGGCGGGCAATTTGATCCTGCCAGTGGAACCTGCCGAATTATTGGTCCTGACGGAAAAATGATCCTATATAATTCAGCTCCACCTCAAAGAGGATATTCCGGAGGGTATTCAAGTGATGACTATTCAAATATCCCTAGCCGCCCCATCCCTTTTTACGCAGCAATCGCTGTGAATAGAAATACTGGTGACTGGGGGTGGTCAACAGGTACTTTGACTGAATTTTCTGCTATCGAAGATGCCAAAAATAACTGTGAAAAAGCAGGGAATGGCCCATGTGACACTACGGCAACACAACTCAATGGTTGTCTTGCAATGGCATCATCTAGAGGCAAAAATGGTAGTTGGTCTTATTTCTTATCAAATTCAGGGACTTGTGGCTCAGTTGAAAAAGAAGCATTATCAAACTGTCGAGCAAGCAAAGCTAAAAACTGTAAAATTGAAATCCACCAGCTTGATTCTACGTATCAATACTTGGTTGAACCACTATTAAGAGATTAGCTTATAGGGGACATTCACGCAAGGCTGTCATACACACTCGTGCGTGAATTGTAAAAAGCCCATACTACTTGAATCTTCTTGCTACAAGAGCGGTCAAATTTCTCTCACCTTTTACAAGGAATAAAAATGAAAAAATATTGGTTAATCCCATTGATGATACTTATTGGATCCCCCTATGCCAATAGCTGTGGCGGGCAATTTGATCCTGCCAGTGGAACCTGCCGAATTATTGGTCCTGACGGAAAAATGATCCTATATAATTCAGCTCCACCTCAAAGTGGATATTCTAGTGGTTATTCGAATGTGCCAGCAGAACCACCACGTTCTGACTACTATGCTGCCATTGCCATCAATAAAGCCACTGGAGATTGGGGATGGTCAAGCGGCTTTTTAGGCGAATCTACGGCTATCATGGATGCAAGATTGCACTGTGAAAAAGCAGAACGAGGAGAATGCGAAGGAGCGGCAACACAATTAAATGGCTGTCTTGCTATGGCATCTTCAAAAGATAAAAAAGGGAATTGGGCTTACTTCTTTTCAAATTCTGGGATTTGCGGCGTAGTTGAAAAGGAAGCATTATTAAATTGCCAAGCAAGCAAAGCTAAAAACTGCCAAATTGAAATCCGTCAATTAGATGCGAATTATCCATACTTTATGTATCAATAAACGCTTAAAATCAATATGGAGCGTATCAGATACGCCCTAACAAAAGGATTATTATGAAAAAATTACTTACATTGGCTTTATGTGCTTTATCCGTTTCAGCTTTTGCAACAACACCTTCAATCGAAGATCAAATCTCGTATCCACCACGACCGCCAATTCTAGAATTTCCTAATTGGTGGAGTGTAATTGCTTATAATCCAAAAAATGGTGCTTTTGGTTATGGCGAGGGAAATATGATAAAGCCTGCTCAAAATAAAGCACTAAAGGATTGTGAGCTTGCTTCAACGGATACAAATAAACAATATTGTCAAATTGTGACAGAAGCTAATCATGCTTGTGTTGCATTGGCAACAGGAGACTCTCCTGAAAAATATGCCGCAGTTCGCAATGTCAGAATGAAGCTAGAAGAAATTGAACAAGAAGCCTTGGCAGCCTGCAAAGCGAATTCAGCGAATTGCACAATCACCTTCTCTGCTTGCGAAAGATAATCTTAAAAAAGGAACGCTCTATGAAAAAAATCTTACTTTGCCTGTGTCTCTTTTCTTCTGCCGCTTATGCTAACCAATGTGAAATCATTGATACCGAATTAGCCGCAAGTTATTCAGAGATGAAAACCTACGGCAACTATAACGAAAACAATGAAGAAAAATACCAGTCTTCAGAAAAACGTTTTAAAGACGCACTAGCCAAAATTGAAAATTTAGAAGGCAAATTCTGCGCTTGGGAAAAAGCACCTAAAGCGGGGGTTGGTGTGCTCACGTCAAAAGACAATAAGCTTCAGATTCTGACTTGGGATTGGCAATCTGGCGGGACAATGCACGAATATGGCAGCATTTGGCGTTATCAGTTACCTAACGGCACTTGGAAAACGGAATTTAATGAGTTAGACTCTGATTCTGATATAACCAGCCTAACAGCCCCTAAATTGAATGGAAAACCTTACTATTTTGTAGAAACTGCTGACATCTACAGTCAATGTCATCATGCAATCGCAGCGAAATTTTATCAAATTACGGAAAAAGGTTTAGAAGAAGCCAATCTGATTCAAGGTAAAGAACCAACTTCTAATATTGGTGTATCGTATATCTCATATACGAATAATGATTTACCAGAATCGAATGCCTATTTTGATTACGACTTGAAAAATAACCGCTTTAGCTTCCCGCTAGTACATCAATTTGAAGAGACCTGTGGTAACGGAAAAATGACCTCAGAACGCATTTATTATCGTTTTGATGGCAAACACTTTGTAAAAGAGAAAAAGACTAAAAAATAGATCTATTCCTGTACTCACATAAAAAAGGGGGCTCGAATCCTTATTAAAGGATCCCCCCTTTAAGGAAACAGCCATGTCTGTAAAAACATTTGAAAAATTGACCGCACTTTTTTTATTTAAACCTATAAAAATATTCACTTTATACTTACAATAAAATCTGATAACCTGAGCAAATTACTATATTATTATCACGTATCTTTATCCTTTAATAAGGAAATATATCTCATGTTATCTCATAAGATTAAGCTAGTTTGTCTAGTTGCGTTCACACTCTTTTTAACAAGTTGCTCAACAATGTATAACCCATTAGACACTTTATACTGGCATGGTAAAGAAGACTATGAGTTTTTTGCTCGAAAACGTTTACCGGATGAATCTTATCAATGCTTTAAAGACAATGAAAGAAGTTATATTCACGCTTATCGACTTGCTCTTTATGATTTACAAACCTATGAAGTTGGCAGAAACTCTAGAACAATCTTTCTAACAACAGAAAAAGTATATACTGGTGGTCATACATGGACTTATGTATTTACGGATGCAAGCCATAAAATCACATCTATTAGAGATGCCACAGGGTTTGGAGACATTGAAAAAGAATTTGGTTGTGGTGAGTATCAAGAAGCAGTAAAAATTGCTACACCAGAAGAACTAAAAAAACGCAAAATTAAACCTAGATTATGGGCTGCAATTGTTCGCACTCCAGAAATAAATCAAATGATGTGGGCTTCTGATGCAACTTATAGTACTCTTGAGCAAGCCAAACAAGATTCACTAAAACAATGTCAAGAGTATGGTGGCAAAGACTGCCAATTAGTGATTGGTATAAGTAATATGTGTTTAGGGTTAGCTAGTGGTCGAGATAGTAGAGGTATGAGAGATTACTTCGGAAATAGTATTATTCCTGAGCACGCTAAAGAAATGGCGGTTGAAAATTGCCAAGCGAAAGGGGGCTCATCTTGTAAGCCTAGCCCAGCCCCTTCGCTTTGCGCCCTACCGTGTGATATGCTTAAAGATAAAACTTGTAACTTCGATAGCCCTCAGGTCATCATTCCAGGAGTTAAAGGCGGAAAAGCATTTAACGTAGCATTAGATGGTAATGTACTTAAATAGTAAATAATATTTTCAAAGTGCGGTCAAATCTGACCGCACTTTTGATCTGCACCCCAAAACCTGGACACCTAATTTGAGGTGCAGATTATGTCCTACCCTTATCAATTTCGTTTGAAAATTATCAAACTCGTCACCGAACAGGATTATGGTATCCGTGAGGTGGCTAAACTTCATAAAATTTCCCATGCTCTCGTCATTTATTGGCTAAAAGCATTTCGGGAAAGAGGGCTTGATGGCGTAAAATCGCCTTATACAAACCTTCAAACACCGAAAATAGTGAAGCCAAAGATGAAAAAGAAAGACATTGAAATTCCAGAAACCACAGACTTTTCACCTAAAGCGTTTAAAAAGTTACAACGAGAGCTCGCCTTGGCTCGTGCGGAGATTGCTTACCTAAAGGAGTTGGAGAAGCTCGACCGTCAAAAACAACGACAGAAAAAAGAAAAATCATTGAAAGATTGAAGCCAAACTACGCATTAAATGATTTACTTCATGTGGCTAAAATGCCTCGTTCAAGCTTTTACTATAAAGAGATTAAGCGAAATTATCACGAGGTAAAAGAGACTATCTTATCGCTGTACAAAAAGAACAGAAAACGAGATGGTTATCGCCCCGTGACATTTAAATTACGCCAAATGGGTAACGGATGTAACGGAATTTCATGTTGGGCAAGAAAAGCTTTATTTTTCACCGTTGATGGACTTGGCTAACCGAGAAATTATTGCCTATAACTTTGCGACACGCCCGAAGTTTTCATTGGTAAAAAAGATGTTAGAACAAGGGCTTAGTCGGCTTAAACCGACAGAATGCCCGATTATTCATAGCGACCAAGGCGTATTGTATGGCTCGGCGGAATGGGTAAAGATGTTGGAAGGTAAAGCGGTTCAAAGTATGAGCCGCCGAGGAAATCGCTACGACAATGCGGTGATTAAAAGTTTTTTTGCGATACTAAAATCAGAGTGTTTTTATTCACGGAGCTATCATTCAATCGCTGAATTACAGGCTGAAATTGAAGAATATTTGGTGTATTACAATCAAGAACGAATTAAACTTGATTTAAAAGGATTAAGCCCAGTGCAATACCGAGCTCAATATTTAAGTTAACTAACCTGTCCAACTTTTTGGGGGCAAATCACTTTGTAGAAAATAAATCGATTAACTCATTTGCGTAAAGAAATCGCGAATCCCTACCAACATATTATTAATGGCAACGGCGGCTAAAATTAATCCCATGACTCGACTAATCACTGCTGCGCCGGTGTTACCAATCCAGCGTTGAATACGGTTGGCGGCGAGGAATAAAAGATAGGTAATCAACAACACAGAAAGCATGATTAACGTTGTCATGGTTTGATCGAACAGGCTGAAACGATGGTTGTCTGTGAGTAATACAATGGCCATCATGGCGCCGGGTGAGGCAATAGACGGCACGGCTAACGGATAGACCGCCAGTTCGTTCAGATTGGATGAAAGTTTAATTTCTTGTTCCGGTTTGCCTTCACCGAAAATCATGGTCAAAGCGAACAGCAATAACACCAAACCACCGGCAATTTGGAAGGCGGTGAGGGGAATTTGCATGGCTTCTAACAAGGCTTGTCCGGCGATGAGGAAGAAAATCAAAATACCGGCGGAAATCATGACCGCTTTTAAAGCGATTTTGCGGCGATCTTCCACTGAAAGGCCCACTGTTTTGGTTAAATAAACGGGAATAGAACCGATTGGATCGATGACCGCCCACAGCACCACGAATTGAACGACGAGAGAATCAAACATTGGCAACTCCGAGAAAAAAGTGGAAAATAACGCGTCTTTTTACAAATCAATATCTTATATTAAATTCATTATAAACCAATGCTTTTTTTCACAAATTTAACCCTAAAACGGGGATTGACTACGCTCCTCGAAAACGCCAATGCCACCATTAATCCGGGCCAAAAAGTCGGCCTGATCGGCAAAAACGGTTGTGGCAAATCTTCCTTATTTGCGTTGCTTAAAAATGAAATGACGGCGGAAAGCGGCGAGGTATCTTTTCCGTCAACATGGGCGTTGGCATGGGTGAATCAAGAAACGCCTGCGCTGGATTGTCGTGCCATTGATTATGTGATTCAAGGCGATCGCGAATATCGCCGTCTGCAACAGGCATTGCAGCAAGCTAACGCTGACAATGACGGCAATGCGATTGCTTCTTTGCACAGCCAACTTGATGCCATTGATGCTTGGACGATTGAAGCGCGTGCCGGCGAATTGTTGCACGGTTTGGGGTTTTCTCAGGCGGAATTGGCGCAGCCGGTGAAGGCCTTTTCCGGTGGTTGGCGGATGCGGTTGAATTTGGCCCAAGCCTTGATTTGTCGCTCTGATTTATTATTGCTTGATGAACCGACCAACCACTTAGATTTGGACGCCGTGATTTGGTTGGAGCGTTGGTTAAAACAATATCCGGGCACATTGATTCTGATCTCACACGATCGCGACTTTTTAGATCCGATTGTCGGCAAGATTTTGCATATTGAACAACAAAAGCTCAATGAATATACGGGTGATTATTCTTCTTTTGAATTGCAACGGGCAACCAAATTGGCACAACAAAATGCCATGTATCGCCAACAACAGCTGAAAATTGATCACTTACAGCGTTATATTGACCGTTTCAAAGCCAAAGCCACCAAGGCTAAACAGGCGCAAAGCCGTATTAAGGCATTGGAACGCATGGAAAAAATTGCACCGGCGTATGTGGATAATCCGTTTCATTTTGAATTCCGAGAACCGCTCTCCCTGCCAAGCCCGTTATTAATGATGGAAAACGCCTCTGCCGGGTATGGTTCGGGTGAAAGTGCGGTGGAAATTTTAAGTAAAATTAAACTGAATCTGGTGCCCGGTTCACGTATCGGTTTGCTCGGTAAAAACGGTGCAGGGAAATCCACCTTAATTAAATTATTGGCAGGCGAAATCGCGCCGACCGGTGGCACGATTCAATTAGCGAAAGGCGTGCAGTTAGGTTATTTTGCACAACATCAATTAGATACCTTACGCGCAGAAGAAAGCGCCTTGTGGCATTTGCAAAAAATTGCGCCCCAGCAAACAGAACAACAACTGCGAGATTATTTAGGTGGCTTTGCTTTTCACGGCGACAAAGTGAATCAGCCGGTGGCGTCTTTTTCCGGTGGCGAAAAGGCCCGTTTGGTGTTGGCGCTTATTGTGTGGCAACGCCCGAACTTACTCTTATTGGATGAACCGACCAACCACTTGGATTTAGATATGCGTCAGGCGTTAACCGAAGCGTTGGTGGATTATCAAGGTTCTTTGGTATTGGTATCGCACGATCGCCATTTGTTGCGCAATACCGTGGATGAATTCTATTTGGTGCATGATAAGCAAGTGGAAGAATTTAAAGGGGATTTGACGGATTATCAGAAGTGGCTGAACGATCAGAATGCCCAACCGGCAGTGATAAAAGCACAAAATGAGCCCAGTGAAAATGAAAATTCTGCCGCCAATCGTAAAGAACAAAAACGTAAGGAAGCGGAACTTCGCCAACAACTTGCGCCATTACGCAAACAGGCAACGCAGCTGGAAACTCAAATGGAAAAACTGGGTACGCAATTACAGCAGATTGAAACAGATTTGGCGGACCCGAGTTTGTATGACGCAGAAATGAAAGCAAAATTGACCGCACTTTTAGCCGAGCAGGTGCAGGTGAAAAAGCAGCTGGAAGAGGTAGAAGCTGACTGGTTGGCACTCCAAGAAAGCATAGAGGACATCATGTCTCAAGCAGAATAAACCCTAAAAGAATGCAGTTTTGGAAGCCGTGTCACATTATTTTTAAAAAGATCAAAATTTCACTTGATACTGTATATTAATACAGTTATTATAAGCGCGAATTTTGATAATGATTTTCCCGAGGTAAAAAATGGCAACTCAAGAAGAAAAACAAAAAGCGCTCGAAGCCGCGTTAGGTCAAATCGAAAAACAATTTGGTAAAGGCGCCATCATGAAATTAGGCGACAGCCAAAAATTGGATATTGAAGCGATTTCCACCGGTTCCTTCGGTCTTGACTTAGCGTTAGGCATCGGCGGTTTGCCAATGGGACGTATCGTTGAAATTTTTGGCCCGGAATCTTCCGGTAAAACCACCTTGACGCTTTCTGTGATTGCTGAAGCGCAAAAAGCGGGCAAAACCTGTGCCTTTATCGATGCGGAACATGCCTTAGATCCAATTTATGCCTCTAAGCTGGGCGTGGATGTGAAAGAGTTGTTGGTGTCTCAACCGGATAACGGTGAGCAAGCGTTAGAAATCTGTGACGCCTTAGTGCGTTCCGGAGCCGTGGATGTGATTATTGTTGACTCCGTTGCGGCCTTAACGCCGAAAGCGGAAATCGAAGGCGACATGGGCGATTCTCATGTGGGCTTGCAAGCGCGTCTCATGTCTCAAGCGTTGCGTAAATTGACCGGACAAATTAAAAATGCCAACTGCTTAGTGATTTTCATCAACCAAATTCGTATGAAGATCGGCGTGATGTTTGGTAACCCGGAAACCACCACCGGTGGTAATGCGTTGAAATTCTATGCCTCTGTGCGTTTGGATATTCGCCGTGTTGGATCGATCAAAGAAGGCGATGAAGTGATTGGTAACGAAACGCGCGTGAAAGTGGTGAAAAACAAGGTCGCACCGCCATTCCGTCAAGTGGATTTCCAAATTCTGTACGGTGAAGGCATTTCTAAAGAAAGCGAATTGATTGATCTTGGCGTAAAACACAAGCTCATCAGCAAAGCCGGCGCATGGTATGCTTATGAAAACGAGAAAATAGGTCAGGGCAAAACCAATGCGATGAAGTGGTTAAAAGAGAATCCGGAGCAAGCGAAATTAATTGAAAGCACTTTGCGTGATGAATTATTGGCGCATCCGGAAACAGCCATTACCGCTGATGTTGAAGACGAAGCCGGTGAAGCTGACTTCGAATAAAATGAGTAATAGGTAAAGTGCGGTCATTTTTGACCGCACTTTTTCTATCTGTTCTTTAACCATAATCACAAGTGACACAATATGTCCTCCCTTGCTCTTAATTATGTGATGAATTTACTTTCTCGCCGTGAATACAGCGAACTTGAACTGCGTTGTAAAATGCAGGAAAAAGCCTTTTCTGAGGAAGACATTGATCAGGCTATTGCGCATTGCCAGCAAAAAAACTGGCAAAGTGATCAACGTTTTACTGAAAGTTATTTGAATAGCCGTTCTCAACGAGGTTATGGCATTAATCGAATCAAACAAGAATTGCGTCAATTAAAAGGTATTGAAAGCGCCACCATTGAAGCGGTTGTCCGTGAATGCGATATTGATTGGTCGGCATTGGCGTTAAATGTGTTACGCAAAAAGTTTCCTGATTATAAGGTAAAGCAACCGCCGAAAATGCGCCAAAAAATTTGGCAATACATGCTGTCGCATGGTTTTAATCAAGAGGATTTTGCGGATTATGTGGAGTCTGACTCGAGCGAGTTTGATTAGTGTTGTATGGTAACTGACATGTCATCGATTTCAACGTAGAATAGCGTTCCACAAAATCATCAGTTAGGAGAAAAAATGACGAAAGTAGTTCATACAGAGAAGGCGCCGGCTGCTATCGGGCCTTATGTACAAGCCGTTGATTTAGGCAATTTAGTGCTGACTTCCGGACAAATTCCGGTCAATCCGGCAACCGGAGAAGTGCCAAAAGACATTGTGGTACAAGCTCGTCAGTCTTTGGAAAATGTGAAAGCGATCATTGAACAAGCCGGACTCACTGTTGCTGATATTGTGAAAACGACGGTATTCGTGAAAGATTTAAATGATTTTGCGGCAGTCAATGGCGAATATGAGCGTTTCTTCAAAGAAAATCATCACCCGAGTTTCCCTGCACGTTCTTGTGTGGAAGTGGCCCGCCTGCCGAAAGATGTTGGCTTAGAAATTGAGGCCATCGCGGTAAGAGCGTAGTTTTGTTCACCGATGTGTTTATAAAAAATCCCGCAAGTGAGTTTGCGGGATTTTTTATGTTTCACTTTGCGTTACGGCAGTAAGCTTTCTAATTGCCATAATTCGTTTAACGCCTCGCGGCGACGGATGAGATGCGCTTTATCGCCATCCACCATCACTTCCGCTGTTCTTGGGCGAGAGTTATAGTTAGAAGACATACTTGCGCCGTAGGCACCGGCAGATCGTTGGGCTAAATAATCCCCTTCCGCAATAGCCAGTTTACGTTGTTTGCCGAGGAAATCGGAAGTTTCGCAAATCGGACCGACCACATCGTACATTTTTTCTTCACGCGCTAAAGTGCGGTCGATTTCGAGAATGTTCATGTAGGCTTGATACAACGCCGGGCGAATCATGTCGTTCATGCCGGCATCCACAATGGCAAAATTACGGCTTTCGTTGGATTTTAAATACTCTACTTTGGTGACCAAAATCCCAGCGTTTGCCGTAATGGCGCGTCCCGGTTCGACGATGATTTCTAGTTCGCTAAAGGCACTCAATTTTTCCCACAGTGCTTTGGCGTAGTCTGTCGGATGTGGCGGCTTTTCATCGGTGTAGGTCACGCCCAAGCCACCGCCTAAGTCCAAGTGTTTTAAATGAATGCCATCTTGTTTTAATTGCTCCATGAGCACAATTAAGCGATCTACCGCATCTAAAAATGGTTGTAACTCCGTCAGTTGTGAGCCGATGTGACAATCCATACCGACAATTTTAATATTGGGTAAGGTGGCGGCTAATTTATAGACTTCTCTAGCCTGTTCTACGCTCACGCCGAATTTATTTTCTTTCAAACCGGTGGAGATATAAGGGTGGGTATGAGCATCCACATCCGGATTTACGCGCAATGAAATCGGGGCGATTTTGCTCATTTCACCGGCGATTTGGTTAATGCGCAATAATTCTGCTTCTGACTCCACGTTGAAACAACGAATATTGACTTCCAAGGCACGGGCGATTTCTTGGTGAGATTTTGCCACACCGGAAAAAACCACTTTGGCGGCATCACCGCCGGCGGCAAGGACGCGTTCCAATTCCCCTTGGGATACAATGTCAAAGCCTGATCCTAATTTTGCCATTACGTTTAAAATCGCAATGTTCGGGTTGGATTTCACTGCAAAACACACTAAGTGCGGATGCTCGCCGAAAGCGTTATCAAAAGCGTGCCAATGGCGTTCAAGGGTGGCTTTAGAGTAAACATACAACGGCGTACCAAATTGTTCGGCTAATTGTTTGACCGGCAGATTTTCCGCCATGAGTTGATTGTTTTTATATTGGAAAAAGTCCATAAGATCGCCTATAAAAAGTTATTTCGTTGTTTGCTGAGTGCTATCTTGTTCCGGAAAATATAATGGGCCTTTAACACCGCAACCGCTACTTAGCGCACACAATGTGATGAGTAAAAATACGGAAATCAGTTTTTTCATGGGTTGCTCCTTGCGCTTCACTTCGGCTACTCTTTTTACCACTAAATCCGGCTTTGTGCTATCACAACGCACGGAAAATCTTTATAATCGCCATTTTAACAGGATTTACGAGGAGTGGTTTTATGAATGTGATGGAATTTCATCAAAATATTGAACAAATTTGGAATCAAATCGAAGAACAATTAGAAGCGCAAGATTGCGATGTGGATTGTGATCGTCAAGGATCCGTGTTCACCATTACCTTTGAAGATCGTAGCCAAGTCGTGGTGAACAAACAGGAACCGCTGTTGGAATTATGGTTGGCAAGCCATAACGGCGGTTTCCATTTTGCTTACAAAGACGGCCGTTGGGTGAATCATGAGGGCTTGGATTTCTGGCAAGCCTTAACCGAAGCCTGTGCCAAACATGGTGAACAAGTGCATTTTGCTTAATGTCCGCTTCAGCCTCATCTTCATCTGTTCAACAAAGTGCGGTGGCTTTTTCCAATAAATCTGCGGAAAATCTCACCGCACTTTCTTCCAATGCATTGGATGTTTTACACTCCGTTTTCGGCTATCAATCTTTCCGCAAAGGGCAGCAAGAGATCATTCAGGCGGCGCTAAATGGGCAAGACTGCTTGGTCATTATGGCGACAGGCACGGGAAAATCGTTGTGCTATCAAATTCCTGCCTTATGTTTTGATGGGATGACCTTGGTGGTCTCGCCGTTGATTTCTTTGATGAAAGACCAAGTAGATCAACTGCGTACCAATGGCATTGAAGCGGATTATTTAAATTCTTCACAAACCTTTGAAGAGCAACAACAGGTGCAAAATAGGGCGATTTCCGGGCAGTTAAAATTGTTGTATTTGTCCCCGGAAAAAGTCATGACCAACAGCTTTTTCCAATTTATTTCTTTATGTCAGGTGAGCTTTATCGCCATTGATGAGGCGCACTGCATTTCCCAATGGGGGCATGATTTCCGTCCTGAATATACCCAACTGGGTGGCTTAAAAGGCAGTTTCCCGAACGTGCCGATTATGGCGTTGACTGCCACGGCAGACCCCACAACGCAACAAGATATTCTGCAAAATCTCCGTCTAAATCGACCGCACTTTTACGTGGGCAGTTTCGATCGTCCGAATATTCGTTACACCTTGGTGGAAAAATTTAAGCCGATGGAACAGCTTTGCCGCTTCGTGATGGCACAAAAAGGCAAAAGCGGCATTGTTTATTGCAACAGCCGCAATAAAGTGGAGCGCATTGCGGAGACCTTGTGTAATAAAGGTGTGCGGGCGGCAGCGTATCATGCAGGCATGGAAAATAGTTTACGGGAAAAGGTACAACGGGATTTTCAGCGGGATAACATTCAAGTGGTGGTGGCGACAATCGCCTTCGGCATGGGAATTAATAAATCCAATGTACGCTTTGTGGCGCATTTTGATTTACCACGTAGCATTGAATCCTACTATCAAGAAACCGGCCGTGCAGGGCGTGACGATTTGCCGGCGGAGGCGGTGTTGTTTTACGATCCGGCAGATTATGTGTGGTTGAACAAAATGCTCATGGAAAAGCCGGAAACGCCACAACGCCAAATTGAACAGCATAAATTGCAAGCCATCGGCGAATTTGCCGAAAGCCAAACCTGTCGCCGTTTGGTCTTATTGAATTATTTCGGCGAACATCGTCAAACAGCCTGTCAAAATTGCGACATTTGTCTCGATCCTCCGAAAAAATATGACGGTTTATTGGATGCACAAAAAATCATGTCGGCGATTTATCGCACCGGCCAATGTTATGGCGCCCATTATGTCATTGCCGTATTGCGCGGCATGAATAACCAGAAGATTCGCGATCAGCAGCACGATCAGCTTAGTGTATATGGCATTGGCAAAGAGCACAGCACGGAATACTGGCAATCCGTGTTGCGTCAACTTATTCACTTGGGCTTGGTACGTCAAATGATCGGCGAATATGGCAACACATTACAGCTCACGGAGAACGCCAAGCCGATTTTGCGGGGGGAACAGCCGTTGGAATTGGCAACACCACGCTTGTCTTCCATTGTGACGACTGCGATGACACAAAAAAGTGCGGTCATTTCTTACGACAAAGATTTATTTGCACGCTTGCGCTTCCTGCGTAAGCAAATTGCCGATAAGGAAAACATTCCCCCGTATATCGTGTTTAACGATGCAACTTTGCAAGAAATGGCGCAATATCAACCGGTTAGCAATATTGAAATGTTGCAAATTAATGGCGTGGGGAGCATTAAACTGGAACGTTTTGGGCAGCCGTTTATGGCGTTAATTCGTGAACATAAAAATGCCCGAAAAACCGAAGGATAAAACACGTTGTTGTGATGAATTTTGCGCCTTTTTATGTGTGTGATCTCACTTATTTTTAGCTAATGACGCAAAATTTTGCTATAATTCCGCCCAATTTTTTACGAATAAAATAGAGAAAGATTATGTCAACAAATACCCCTGAAAATTACGGTGCAAACAGTATTAAAGTACTCAAAGGCCTTGATGCAGTGCGTAAACGTCCCGGTATGTATATTGGGGATACAGACGATGGAACAGGTTTACACCATATGGTTTTCGAGGTCGTGGATAACGCTATTGACGAAGCCTTAGCTGGGTATTGTGATGATATTATCGTGACCATTCATTCCGATAATTCCGTTTCCGTGCAAGATGACGGGCGCGGTATCCCGGTAGATATTCACCCGGAAGAAGGCGTTTCCGCCGCCGAAGTAATCATGACCGTCTTGCACGCCGGCGGGAAATTTGACGATAACTCCTATAAAGTCTCTGGTGGTTTGCACGGCGTGGGCGTGTCTGTGGTTAATGCGTTGTCTGATAAATTACAACTGACTATTCGCCGTCAAGGCAAAGTGCATGAACAATTTTATCGCCTTGGCGATCCCGTTGCTCCGTTAGCGGTCATTGGTGAAACCGACCAAACCGGCACAACCGTACGCTTTTGGCCAAGCCCAACGATTTTTACGAACATTGAATTTGAATACGATATTTTAGCCAAACGCTTAAGAGAGTTATCTTTCTTAAACTCCGGTGTTTCTATTCGTTTAATTGACGAACGCACCGATAAACAAGACCATTTCCATTACGAAGGTGGTATTCAAGCGTTTGTGGAATATATCAATCGAGGTAAAACGCCAATTCATCCAAAACCATTCTATTTCTCTGCGGAAAAAGACGGTATTGGCGTGGAAATTGCGTTGCAATGGAACGACGGTTATGCCGAAAATATTTATTGCTTTACCAACAACATTCCACAACGCGATGGCGGTACGCACTTGGCGGGGTTCCGTGGGGCGATGACCCGTACGCTGAATAACTACATGGAAAATGAAGGTTATACCAAAAAATCTAAAGTAGCGACTTCCGGTGACGATGCTCGTGAAGGCTTGGTGGCCGTGATTTCCGTGAAAGTACCGGATCCAAAATTCTCTTCTCAAACAAAAGACAAATTGGTTTCCTCCGAAGTGAAAAGTGCGGTGGAATCTTTAATGAATGAGTATTTGCAAACCTATTTGTTGGAAAATCCAAACGATGTCAAAATCATCGTGAGCAAAATTATTGATGCGGCGCGTGCGCGTGAAGCCGCACGTAAAGCCCGTGAAATGACCCGTCGTAAAGGCGCATTAGATTTGGGCGGCTTGCCGGGTAAATTAGCCGATTGTCAGGAGCGTGATCCGGCGTTATCCGAACTTTATATCGTGGAGGGTGACTCTGCGGGCGGTTCGGCAAAACAAGGGCGTAATCGTAAAAACCAAGCGATTCTGCCGTTAAAAGGGAAAATTCTGAACGTGGAAAAAGCCCGCTTTGACAAAATGTTATCTTCCGCAGAAGTGGGTACATTGATTACGGCGTTAGGTTGCGGTATCGGTCGTGACGAATATAACCCGGATAAATTGCGTTATCACAGCATTATTATCATGACTGATGCGGACGTGGACGGCTCGCACATTCGTACATTGTTATTGACCTTTTTCTATCGTCAAATGCCGGAACTGATTGAGCGTGGTTATGTATATATTGCCCAGCCACCGTTGTATAAAGTGAAAAAAGGCAAACAAGAGCAATACATTAAAGACGATGAAGCCATGGCAGAATTTGAATTGGCGATTGCGTTGGAAAATGCGGCGCTTTATGTGAATGAGAATGCGCCGGGTATGCAAGGTGTGGCACTACAAAATCTCGCTTCCGAATATCTTGCAGTGCAAAAAATGACGACCCGCTTGAGTCGTTATTATCCGGAAAGCGTGTTGAAAGAATTGATTTATCAACCGGCGTTGACCACCGCGTTAATGCAACAGGAAAGTGCGGTCAATTCTTGGGCTGATTCTTTGGTTGCTTCTTTAAATGGAAAAGAAACCGACGGCAGACATTATAGCTATCGTTTGCAATTCAACGCTGAACGAAACGTGTATGAAGTGGTGTTAACAGTGAGAACACACGGGATTGATACGGATTATTTCTTGAACTTCCAATTTGTGACCGGTAATGAATATGCCCGCTTAATTGCATTGGGTGAAAAATTGGTCGGCTTATTAGAAGAAAACGCTTATGTTATGCGTGGTGAACGTAAAGTTGCAGTCGCTTCTTTTGAACAGGCGATTGAATGGTTGATGAAAGAATCTCGTCGTGGTTTGATGATTCAACGCTATAAAGGGTTGGGCGAAATGAATCCGGAACAGCTTTGGGAAACGACAATGGATCCAAACACTCGCCGCATGTTGAAAGTGTCTATCAAAGATGCGGTGGCGGCAGATCAGTTATTCACCACCTTGATGGGAGATGAAGTTGAGCCTCGCCGTGAGTTCATTGAGAGCAATGCGTTAAGAGCGAATTTGGATATTTAAAATCCATTTAAAAAAAGCACCGCACTTTGAATAAAAAGTGCGGTGCTTTTTTGTTATTTTTTTAATCTCACTAATTCGACTTCATGGTTTGCACCTTTTTTCAGGATTAAATCGGCCCGTTCACGCGTCGGTAGAATATTTTCTTTCAGATTCAATCCGTTAATTTCATCCCAAATTTTTCCTGCCGTGGTAACCGCTTCTTGCTCAGAGAGATTGGCGTAATGTTTGAAATATGAGTTTGGATCAGAAAAGGCGCTCTGGCGGAATTTCAGAAAACGGTGAATATACCATTCTTTTAATAAGTCTTCTTCCGCATCAACATAAATAGAGAAATCGACAAAATCAGAAACAAACAGCTCATTGGCTTGATTTTTGTTGGGTTGCAATACGTTTAACCCTTCTAAAATTAGAATGTCAGGTTGATCAATGACATTAAATTGGTCCGGGATAATGTCATAGGTTAGATGAGAATAAATTGGTGCGCTAACATTTGGCTTACCAGATTTTATATCTGCTAAAAAACGAATCAGTTGTGGCGTATTGTAAGAAATCGGAAAGCCTTTTTTATGCAATAAATTATGTTCTTGAAGATATGCCAAAGGATGTAGGAAACCATCCGTAGTCATCAAATCAACTTTACGTTGATTCGGCCAATGGCTTAAGAGTGATTGCAGAATCCGAGCTGAGGTGCTTTTCCCTACCGCTACACTGCCAGCAATACTGATAATGTAGGGCACGTTTGTGCTTTGCTCGCCAAGAAAACGGCGCAGTACATTTTGGCGACGAATATTTTCATCTATATAGTAGTTAATCAAACGGACTAACGGCAAATAGATAGTCCGAACTTCATCAAGGGAAAGCTCTTCATTTATCCCAAGCAAAGGTTTGAGATCCTGTTCGGTTAGTGTTAACGGTACAGATTTACGCAATTCCGCCCAACGTTGCCGATCAAATGATAAAAACGGCGTAAGTTGTTCTGACATAGAATGAGAAACCGAAAAGTCCACGTGCTGAATTACTCTTTTTTAACCAATGATAGGTTGCAAAATATACCTTATAAATAAGGGATTGATCAGTAAAATTTTTGCATAATCAGCTAAATTAACTGAAGTTAAAGGGTTTTTGTTTGATAATTAAACGAATAACCAAAAAAAACTTTATTTACTAAAAAAAAACTTGTCAGGCATAAAAAAATCCCTATAATACGCCTCACTTGTTTACGACGCCGACTTAGCTCAGTAGGTAGAGCAACTGACTTGTAATCAGTAGGTCATCAGTT
>CAUPZK010000008.1:0-62477 GCA_963515835.1 uncultured Aggregatibacter sp. | reverse complement strand
TTTAGTGAATACACGTAAGGGTGATTCTTCACTGCCGAATAGGCAGCTTAGAAAAATCATCACAATAAAACACCATAGGGTCTTCACTTCACTGCCGAATAGGCAGCTTAGAAAAGAAAAACGCCGGCAACTGATTCAAGGTGTCACTTCACTGCCGAATAGGCAGCTTAGAAAATCACGAAAACTTTGTTAAAACAATCGTTCCACTTCACTGCCGAATAGGCAGCTTAGAAATTAACATTTAGTGAATACACGTAAGGGTGATTCTTCACTGCCGAATAGGCAGCTTAGAAAAGTAAAGAATATAAAACAGCGGTTAGAAACATCTTCACTGCCGAATAGGCAGCTTAGAAAATGTGTCGTTGTGAGCTTTAATTTGGCGTAGTCTTCACTGCCGAATAGGCAGCTTAGAAAATACGCTTCCATGATCCGAGAGATAACCTCTTCTTCACTGCCGAATAGGCAGCTTAGAAAATACGCTTCCATGATCCGAGAGATAACCTCTTCTTCACTGCCGAATAGGCAGCTTAGAAATTCTTTGTCCACGTTAAATGCCCGCTCAATCACTTCACTGCCGAATAGGCAGCTTAGAAACTGTCAGAGGGCGCCAAGGTATCTGAGCAATTCTTCACTGCCGAATAGGCAGCTTAGAAATTATCGGTAAATCGCCTTTTCTAACGAGGTATCTTCACTGCCGAATAGGCAGCTTAGAAATAAGGCGGCATAACGTGACAACAAAAACAAAACTTCACTGCCGAATAGGCAGCTTAGAAAATCAAACGATTTACGCTTGGCAAGCTACAAGACTTCACTGCCGAATAGGCAGCTTAGAAAGTACGTAAAAACGCAGATGTGGGCTTATATGCCTTCACTGCCGAATAGGCAGCTTAGAAATTTTGTTACTTTAGTTTGATTTAATGCAGATTCTTCACTGCCGAATAGGCAGCTTAGAAATGAAATGGTGAAAAAGGCGGTTGACTGGATTACTTCACTGCCGAATAGGCAGCTTAGAAACTAAATCCATGGCTAAATCCCGCGTAAGCCCATCTTCACTGCCGAATAGGCAGCTTAGAAACTTTTCGGCAGTAATTATCCCAATATATAAACCTTCACTGCCGAATAGGCAGCTTAGAAACTATTGTCCATGTATCCATTCTTTATCTCCTGTCTTCACTGCCGAATAGGCAGCTTAGAAATATAAATAATCCATCTGATCGCCATATTGATTCTTCACTGCCGAATAGGCAGCTTAGAAAATATACAACACCGGAAGCCATATAAATATCGACTTCACTGCCGAATAGGCAGCTTAGAAAACCATTTCCAACACAATCTCAGGCAGATACTCCTTCACTGCCGAATAGGCAGCTTAGAAATTTATGAAGAATTAGAAAGTCGTGGTGTAGGCCTTCACTGCCGAATAGGCAGCTTAGAAATAATTTCTCTGACGTTAAAGAATACGCCAAAGCTTCACTGCCGAATAGGCAGCTTAGAAACGCAAACGTTGGCACAAAGAAGCCTTAAAGGGTCTTCACTGCCGAATAGGCAGCTTAGAAAGTAAAAGAAAGAAAAATGCTTTGGAATATAAGCTTCACTGCCGAATAGGCAGCTTAGAAAATCGCAAATAATAAGCCGCTCACTGCTACGCACTTCACTGCCGAATAGGCAGCTTAGAAAATCACTGCCGCGCCCGATAATTGCAACAACAACTTCACTGCCGAATAGGCAGCTTAGAAAGGTGATGCTTTTGGCTTCGCCCAGTTTCATGACTTCACTGCCGAATAGGCAGCTTAGAAATAACGCGCTTAAATCTTCTAAACGACTTGCTGCTTCACTGCCGAATAGGCAGCTTAGAAAAACGTGGATTTCGCTTCACCACGGGGCGCGGCCTTCACTGCCGAATAGGCAGCTTAGAAATTATCGATTGCGCCCTTTACTTCGTCGCATATCTTCACTGCCGAATAGGCAGCTTAGAAAATTTCGTAGAGGTATCCACATTCAATAACATGCTTCACTGCCGAATAGGCAGCTTAGAAAATAAAGTCTCGTCCGTTAAATCAACAGCACTAACTTCACTGCCGAATAGGCAGCTTAGAAATTGCTTTCTGATGCTTTAGCAAAAAGTGCTTTCTTCACTGCCGAATAGGCAGCTTAGAAAAACAGAGGATTTGTCAACATCAGCAATAGCAACTTCACTGCCGAATAGGCAGCTTAGAAATAACACAATTTTAACCCCCATACCGTCATACTCTTCACTGCCGAATAGGCAGCTTAGAAATGCTGCTTAGTGCGTTCAATTAGGCGGTTGATCTTCACTGCCGAATAGGCAGCTTAGAAATTTATTTTGGCAAAGAATAAAGCGGGGCCTGCCTTCACTGCCGAATAGGCAGCTTAGAAATTTTGGAAGAGTTAAAGGATAACTCTGTTATCCTTCACTGCCGAATAGGCAGCTTAGAAATAAGCGCATCGGCAAGCCGTAAATCTCTAAAACTTCACTGCCGAATAGGCAGCTTAGAAATTACCTAATTGGAAAACTTCATCAAAAAGGTACTTCACTGCCGAATAGGCAGCTTAGAAAATGCAACTGAGAAGAATCTTGAAGCTGGATTACCTTCACTGCCGAATAGGCAGCTTAGAAAGTATTTCAGGCGAACCCATACATACGGCTGTTCTTCACTGCCGAATAGGCAGCTTAGAAATTGAAAACCTGCTCATGGACATGATGGACGCACTTCACTGCCGAATAGGCAGCTTAGAAAATATCTCAAGTTTTGTGCTACACGATTCACCCCTTCACTGCCGAATAGGCAGCTTAGAAATTTTTGAGCAGTTTGCAAAAAGGAAGATATAACTTCACTGCCGAATAGGCAGCTTAGAAAAGATTAAAGGTTTATCCAAAGGATTTTTACCGCTTCACTGCCGAATAGGCAGCTTAGAAAAGCCAATCGCGTGCAATATATCTACGAAAAACCTTCACTGCCGAATAGGCAGCTTAGAAAACAGGGACAGAATGTTAACCAAACGGATGATACTTCACTGCCGAATAGGCAGCTTAGAAATTGATAGGCTTTAACGTTAACTATATCATTGACTTCACTGCCGAATAGGCAGCTTAGAAATGCCATTGGAATCCCGCCTACCGGTGCTCCGCCTTCACTGCCGAATAGGCAGCTTAGAAAAGGTTCGACAGTACCTTCTTCACATTCTTGTACTTCACTGCCGAATAGGCAGCTTAGAAATCATAGCCCGGGTCGTGGATAGTTGTCATTGTCTTCACTGCCGAATAGGCAGCTTAGAAAACTCGTTAAAATCATGCCAACATTATCATCACCTTCACTGCCGAATAGGCAGCTTAGAAAACATCCGGTCGGAGCTTAAAAGTTATTTGCTTCTTCACTGCCGAATAGGCAGCTTAGAAATTGATGGTGCGCCACGGATTGAGAAGGCTATGCTTCACTGCCGAATAGGCAGCTTAGAAATTTAGCCAAACGACCTTCCATCGTTCGCTCCCCTTCACTGCCGAATAGGCAGCTTAGAAAACTGAAACATTGCGCCAAGTGCTTAGTCACAACTTCACTGCCGAATAGGCAGCTTAGAAATTGAAATTGAATGGAAATTGGAAAACGGTAAGCTTCACTGCCGAATAGGCAGCTTAGAAACGAAACCAGCCGCACCACGAGCGCGTACACCCCTTCACTGCCGAATAGGCAGCTTAGAAAGTTTCCAACA
Organism: uncultured Aggregatibacter sp.; assembly: GCA_963515835.1. Classification (GTDB taxonomy): domain Bacteria; phylum Pseudomonadota; class Gammaproteobacteria; order Enterobacterales; family Pasteurellaceae; genus Aggregatibacter. Next base: position 58,748 of record CAUPZK010000008.1, on the reverse strand, counting down.
AAATAGCACTTGGATTTCTCAACCTTCACTGCCGAATAGGCAGCTTAGAAAGAAAACGACAAAGAGAAAATCAGACAATTATTCTTCACTGCCGAATAGGCAGCTTAGAAAATCAATAATCATGGTCAATTCAGGGGTGAATGCTTCACTGCCGAATAGGCAGCTTAGAAAAAGCAGCTTAACTCAATCACCGAAAAACTCGACTTCACTGCCGAATAGGCAGCTTAGAAAACAAACACAAAGGCACGATTAATGCCGTTAGACTTCACTGCCGAATAGGCAGCTTAGAAAATAAATCAAAGCGGCTTTTACGCCCTAAAATCCTTCACTGCCGAATAGGCAGCTTAGAAATGAGGGCGAAAATCTTGAATCGCCAACGCAGACTTCACTGCCGAATAGGCAGCTTAGAAATCCTCGCCTAAAAAATCAGAATTTACCGCAGACTTCACTGCCGAATAGGCAGCTTAGAAAAATACTGAGCAACACGTTTTCCGCTTGGCACGCTTCACTGCCGAATAGGCAGCTTAGAAAGTAAAGCTCTAAAAATTCGGCAAAATCTCGCACTTCACTGCCGAATAGGCAGCTTAGAAAAAACACCCAGCAAGCTAGTTTTAGTTTTCCAACTTCACTGCCGAATAGGCAGCTTAGAAAGTGTAGAACGCGCTTTTGATAATTGCCCGAAACTTCACTGCCGAATAGGCAGCTTAGAAAAAGTTAATTGCAGTGCAATAGCTTGCTTTGTCCTTCACTGCCGAATAGGCAGCTTAGAAAAAACTGGTGACCGATCGCATCATGAGCATGCGCTTCACTGCCGAATAGGCAGCTTAGAAAATTTACAACGGCCCAAACGATTTAACGCCATTCTTCACTGCCGAATAGGCAGCTTAGAAAATAATGACGGGCGTTTTCTTTTCGACCCGTGACTTCACTGCCGAATAGGCAGCTTAGAAAGCCGCCGAGTACAACGGAAAGACGTTTACAGTCTTCACTGCCGAATAGGCAGCTTAGAAAAAACTGGAACCGCCCAAAGTCTTAGAAGATTTCTTCACTGCCGAATAGGCAGCTTAGAAATACCGCAGATGAAAACAGACCAAAATCACTTGCTTCACTGCCGAATAGGCAGCTTAGAAACATTAAACGCATACTCATGACATTAACTCCGATCTTCACTGCCGAATAGGCAGCTTAGAAAACAAAAATTAAAACGTGGTTTAGATATTGCCGCTTCACTGCCGAATAGGCAGCTTAGAAAGACATACGAAATACAAAGAACGCTAAAAGCGTCTTCACTGCCGAATAGGCAGCTTAGAAAAAAAAGGGCGAGCTTACGCTGAGCAGGTGGCACTTCACTGCCGAATAGGCAGCTTAGAAAAAGCAGATCCAACAGTGCGTTTATAAATCCACCTTCACTGCCGAATAGGCAGCTTAGAAATCAAAAGAATACAACGAGTGCTGGCGAGTTTTCTTCACTGCCGAATAGGCAGCTTAGAAAATCGTGAAAGCCACAAACGGCGCAGTAAAACCCTTCACTGCCGAATAGGCAGTTTAGAAAGATAATTTCTGTGGTGTAGCGGTCTTGCCCGTCCTCACTACCAAATAAGAAGATTAGAAATCGGGCAAGAATCAGGGTATAAGGAGAATATTCTTCACTGCTGAGCGGGTAGATCATTAAAGCGCTTGCCGGTTTTCAAGACCGACTACACTAGTCTTTCCCAAATAAATTAAACATCTTTTTAAGATATGACACGATCACAACTCTATACAGTCATAAAAACTAAATTCAAAAAATTTCGTGATAAAGCTCTCAATTTCGTAATTTTTTAATTGTCCTTAATATAATTAGCTATAAAACTGTTCCAACTAAAAATATATTTACCATGGATAAAACGATGATAACGAAAGCAACAATAATAAAAGCCATCCAGCAATTTCTTGTTGAACAAAATCATAAGAAATCAGAAGCTGATAGAAAAAAACTAGAAAATGCCAATCTTTCAGATAAAGAGGAATTACTAAAAAAAATTGCCGACTACGATGAAAAATATCGTTTTGATGTTTGGATTCCAAATGCGGCGCTTGTTTTAGCAAAACAGCTTTATTTTGGAACACACATTTCTCGCGGCATTCATTCTTCCTCAAAAGGAGACAACGTAAATTTTCAATATGCTCCGACGCTTCCTCCTGAACTTGTCGGTTCGCAATTAATCCCTAAATTAGAACTTGATGCAAATGGAAACGCGGCGGCACTGCCCTTGGCCGTTTTCTTTAATATTACTGTTGATGCAGAAAAAGGGGTTACACTGAAAGAATTGCTACTCACCGATGATCCTCGTCTCGAAGGCTGTTTTGCAGATGATCCGGAATTATCAAATCAATATAAAGTCTGCTTTCAAAATGCCTTAAAAGGTGATTTAACAAAACCTAGTAGCGATGAACGTAATAAACAAGTTTTATGGGTAAATCACCCCGACCCTCAAGAAGATAACTACACTTGTTTAGTACCGTTACATCCATCCTCGTTAACAAACCATTTTTATTATAAAATCAATCAATTACGTTACTCCGACACGAACAAGCAGGCATTATCCAATCGCTATAAAAAAGATACGGAACAGTTTTCCTACACAACACTGCAAGGTATTGGCGTCACTGTTCTTGGCGGCACCAAGCCGCAAAATGTTAGCCAACTGACCAGTAATCAAGGCGGGCGAAATTATTTGCTTCCTTCCCTTCCCCCAATTTTTAAATCGCAAGAACAGATACGCTTAACCGAAAAACAAACAACAATCTTTAACCACCGTTTAGCCTATGCTTGTCGTGAGAGCTTTAATCTGCTGTATGAGGTTGTTGGAGCGGAAAAGAATATCTATCCGGAAAGAGACAAGCGCAAATTTGCACTGGAGTTAATTGCGCAAACGGTTTTAATGCAGGCTGAGCGGATTCAAAAAAACCATCCGGCAGGCTGGAGTAAAGACTATTCGCTCAACGAATATCAAAAGTACTGGTTAGATCCAGGTCGTGCCGAACTTGATGGTGAAGAGATCTTCCGACAACACGCTGAACAAGATAATTGGAGTGCTGAAATCATTCGTCAATTTGCTCTATGGATTAATGCTTGCCTAAAATGGCGTTTCAAGTCCATTCAACAAGATTTTGCAACACCGGAATACAACCAATGGTGCAGAGATATGAAACAAGCCATTGCTGCACAAGCCCGCTTAAATAAATAAGGATCCAATATGAACGCTGATTTTTATCTGGTTTTCAAACACATTAACATTCAGTCCGCCAATGCCATTTCGGGTCCTTTAAGCTATGGTTTTCCTGCCATCAGCGGATTTGTCGGTGCAATACATGCATTGAGCCGTAAATTCAATGGCGAAGCGCTATTAAATGGCGTCATGATTGTCTGCCATAATCATGAGTTGCAAGCTTATCAATCCACGCCATTTTCCGACCGCACTTTTATTCAAACCCGCAATCCAATAAGAAGAAATGGAGAAACGGCTCCGATTATTGAAGAAGGCAAAGTACATTTAAACGTTTCTTTGGTCGTTGAAGTACGAATTCCCGACAGAGCACTTTCTCGTCACATCAAAAATGACGCCGATTGTGATGAAGCCAAAGATTTCTTATCAAAGTGCAAAACACAGCTTATGCAACAACGGATTGCCGGCGGTTCCGTTTTCAGTATTGAAGACGTTCAGTTACGTTATATTGAGGAAGAATGGATAATCAAAAGCCAATTACTTCCTGGATTTGTGTTGATGGATGCGCAAACTGAACTGATTGAAATCACAAAAGAATTGCAACAAGGTTTGAAACAAGGAGATTTTGTCATTTTAGAGAAGAAGCCCGACAGCACCGCATTGGACGCCTTAATCGAAACGGCGGCGTTACACCATATTCCCAACCACCCTAATGCCAAAGCAAATGAATGGCAAAGTTATGGTGTTAAGCAAGGTAGAGGATGGCTTGTGCCGATTCCGGTGGGCTATCAAGCGATTTCCCCGATGTTTGATGCAGGACAGCTACAACATTGCCGCACACAAGATTACCCGAGCCAATATGTGGAAACCTTATATAGCTTAGGCAAATGGGTTTTCCCACTTAATTTACCGCAAGATTTATCCCGCTGTTTTTGGCGCTATACCGAACCTAAAAACGGCTTATACCTCATTTCACAAGGAGACCAATAATGAGCAAATCAAACACAACCCCTAGCGTACTCGCATTTGAACGCAATTTAGATATTTCCGATGCGGTTTTTACGCAATGTAACAGCCAAGATAAAAATCCAGTTGAAGAAGCCGTTAAAATTCGTGAAAAATCCGTTCGCGGCACCATTTCTAATCGTCTTAAAAATACTCTTACGAATGATCCGGCCAAATTAGATGCGGAAATTCAAAAACCTAATTTACAATGCGTTGATATCGCCATGTTAAATGCTCAAAACGATATGTTGGTTGCGCGTTTTACCTGTAAAGTCTTGCCTTTTAATGGAACTCCTTGCGTTTGCAACGATCAAGGTTATCAGGACAAAGTGATTAAAACCGTACAAAGTTATATTGAAAATCAAGGCTTTTCAGAACTTGCCAAACGCTATGCCGCCAATATTGCCAATGCCCGTTGGTTGTGGCGTAATCGAATGAATGCGGAAAGCATTAAAATTAAGGTAGAATTTAATGACAAAACGCTCACTTTCGATAACGCTAAGGCCCTTTCATTAAATCACTTTGATGATGAATCCATCGAACTCAAAGCACTTGCCGATTTCATCGAGTCAGGATTAAGCGGCAAACAATTTGTAATTTTAAATGTCACGGCTTATGCCAAAATGGGTTATGGACAAGAAGTTTATCCCTCACAAGAGCTTATTCTTGACTCCAACAGTCGCAAAAGTAAAACACTCTACAAAGTTGAAAATGAAAAAGCGGCCATGCACTCGCAAAAAGTTGGCAATGCTATCCGCACTATTGATACATGGTACAAATCCGATGCCGAATTCCCAATTCCGGTGGAACCTTATGGTGCAGTCACCAATTTAGGCACGGCGTTCCGTCAACCCAAAGAAAAATTAGATTTTTATACTTTATTCGATAATTGGATCCTCAATGATAAAACGCCTGAGGTTAAACAACAGCATTATGTCATTAGCGTACTTATCCGTGGCGGTGTATTTGGTGCAAGCGGTAAGGAATAAGCATGACACAAACCCACTACATTGAAATCAAAGCGATTCCGCAAGTGGATATGTTGCAAACAGAAGTTATCAGCTTCTGTTTGCAAAAACTCCACCAAATTCTACCGCACTTTGAAGGCAGAATCGGTCTTGCGTTTCCCGCTTATGGCAACGATAAGACCCTCGGCGGCATTATTCGCATCTTCGGATCAGAGAATGATTGCGGTTTTATTTATTTTAAATTGCAAGAACTGCGCGACTATGCACTGATTAGTGAAAGCATGCAGATTCCGGAAAAAGTCAGAAGCTACCGTGTTTATCAACGTGTTCAGTCGAAAGGACAAAGTGCCCTTCGGCGGGCGGAAAAACGTTTAAAGGCACAAGGTAAATGGACTGAAGATGTGCGACAAAATATGCTGCAAAAACAAGCGACTCAACGTGTCTATCCACACGCACATTTGAAAAGTAGTAGCACAAAACAGCAATTTATTTTAGCCATAAAATCTGTCTATAAAGCAAAATCCGTCGAAGGATCTTTTAGTGCCTACGGCCTAAGCCAAACGGCCACTGTGCCACATTTCTAAAAATATAGCCTGTTTAAATTCGTTTTAAACAGGCTATAAACTTACTTTAATCCTCCCGCCAGAATCCCAAGGTTTCATTAAAACACCATTGTCCCGCGCTTTCGTCTAAGGTGACTGTAGCGTATTTTAATGCAGTAAAGAGTAAACTTTCCTCTCTCAAATTCTCAGCCAACTCACTTAATGCAAGCGGCAAAGGCATATCTAACCAGGTTTTAACAAAATCATTTTTCACGTTTAATGCCTGATAACGGAATTCCGGTAAAGCATCTTGCGGGTTATCCGGCGTATCCCATGCGCGTTCTTGCTCTCGAAAATACGGAATTCCCTCTTCATCCAATAAACAGACAATATTTCGTTGTGTGCGTGATTTTCGAAAACGGGTCATCAGAGGCAAATTCGCCGTGAATCGATTACTCAAATCCTTATGCCAATAGGCATTTACACAATTAATTTCAGTACTGTTGAGTAAATCTGCCGTAGCTTGATGTTCCAAATCCGCCAAACAAAAGTGCGGTCGAAAATCTTCGCGTTTTATAAGTCGGGGAATGGAGTCAATCCGTTCAAGCTGTTCAGCAGAAATTAACTCTTCAGTGCAGTGCGTTTCCAAAAGATGTTGTTTATCTTCAAATCCTGGCTTATTAAAAATCGCACCGGTTTGTCCGGCTAACCCGCGCCAATTGGTCGGCAATAATGCAATATTCGGTTGTTCTGCAATTTTATCCGGTCTATGCCGCCATACCCTACCGGCAAGTTGAATAATAGAACGCATTGAAGACGGATCTACAATCGCCCAATCGTAGTCATGATCCCGCCCCACTTCGGTAACCGGGCTACCCAATATAATAAATAATTGATGTTTCGCTTGAGACTTCACCATTGCCGTCATCACTTCCGGCTGACAAAATGCATTTTTGCTGTCCGTACGATTTAAAATACGATCCAGTTTTTCTTCTAATTTTGAGCGCAGAAGCAATAACTGCCTAGAATGATAACAACATAAATGAATTTGATAGTCCTGCCATTCGGGTCTACTTTCCAGTTGGAAAAGCTGTTTGGCGAGAGGAATCATCGGCTTAATATTGGAAAAACGAATTAAGCCGAAGCTGATTTGTTTTTGTGTCATGGGATCGTATTCGCTATGCGCATCATGTAAGGCGATCGCCTGCTGCACTAAATACTCGGCTAAAGTTGCCACATCAAGCAATTGGTTTTCAATTTTCTTTAACAACGGCAGTAGCATAATTTGTGCTTTTCGGCGCACTGAGACTTTACGCAAGGTTTCTGCCCGCCGTTGCACAAACTGTTGATGTGCCGATTCAAACTCCTCAAATGTGGTACAAGTGACGGATTTTTGTTTAAATTCATCAAACCAAGCACAACAAATTGCCTTTTGATTAAGTCCTTGTTGACGATTATAAATTTCCCGCCCTGATTGATATGCGCGGAATAAACCGGAAATAAAATCAGGCGTCATCGTTGCTGAAGACAGCAAAATGCGTGAACCAAACAAACCGGCAAGATGTACCAAACGAGAAAGTGCCGGTAAATCATCTTGGTTAAAATCATCCGGTTCATCCAAAATTAAATCTGACGTCAGTAAACGCAACATCGGCACAATATATTTGCCGCCGCGTGCCGTTTCGCTCGCCCCCATTAAATGATCGACAGTACAAGTGACAATTGGTGCATAAAATAATTTTCGTGCTTTCTGCTCCTGCAAAATCGCGGCAAATTTTTCATCTTCAATTGCAGATTCAATAAAGTCGGCACCATAAACTTCATTTTCTTCAAACCAATATTGTACCGATTCGCTACCGTTATTTTCTTTAGTTTGCTGCAATTCATACAATTTTTTGACCGCACTTCCACCGACCAAAACAGCTAATGCCTCCTCGGTCAAACTTAATTTCTGTTGTAATGCCAGCCCTGTTTGTAACGTTAAAACCCGCAAACCTAATGCCGCGGTAAAACGTGCTCCCTTTTGCGGATCAGCCAGCGCATACATAATGCGTGCATTCCCCAAGGTTTTACCGCAACCGGTGCTGGCTAAATTCACGGAAAACAGACCGCACTTTTCCGTTTCTTTGCGAATAGATTTTGCCAAATCAAATGCCGTATTTTGCCATTGAAAACGCCGAATCGAGGTGCGTTGGACAAAAGGTTTATGCTGTTTCACGGCAGGCAGCTCCGCCTTCAATTTCGGTAATAAACGGGAAAAATAAACGGCCGTTTTACAAACGCCAAGCAGATGCTCATCCAATGCCTGTTTCGCCTGGTGATTTTTATCCGTATTCGCAATGAGTTTGTAGTTAAAATCTTTGTCACCTAACGTTATATCCGCCGGTAAAGAAGAGTAATGATGGTCCCCCACCATCAAACATAAACGAGTCACCAGTAAGAAAAAAGGATCTGAAAAATCCGAGGTCAATAATGCAGGATGATTTAACGCTTTTCTCGCCCAGCGCCCCATCATTCTTTGCCAAGACCGACTATCCGTCGCCAAAAAGTCGAATTGCCAAAATTGCTTTTTATTGGGATGGGTACTTTTCTCGTTTTTTACCCATTGATCGGTGGGATAGAGTTGACGTTGATAAAAATTTTCCCATTTAGCGTCATCCAGATAAACGCTTTTTTGGTTTCTTACGTTTAATTCCCTATTTACATCACTAAAAAATGGCAAACGATGGTGCGAGGTGATTAACCAAATCAATGTTCTTGCCAAAGGCGGTAAATGACTAAAATCCGCCTTATTCACGATTTTAGGTTCATCAATATTGAGTACATTCAACCAATTTTCTTTATATTCCGACCAGTTTGCCAAACGCCCCAGCCATTCTTGATCTGTTTGACAACCAGAAATCATCGCTTCAAATAAACGGGCTGAAATCCATTCATGACGAAAAGCATCCGCATGAAAAGGCACGTTGGGTTTAAGTTTTAATTGAAAGGCTTTACTTGCTTTACCTAAATCATGCAATAACGCAGCAAGTGCGGTCACAATTTGGATTGAATACGCATGTAACCAACCACCTTCATCCTCCGTTCGTAAAATATTGCGTTTGGTTCGGTTTGTCGGTACACGACCTTCCGCATTAAATTGTGATTTATCGCCAACAATCCAAAGTAATTCCGTTAAATTTTTACCATGAGTCCAATAACACGCAACCGCCGTATTCTTACGAGCTGTTTGTCGTAGCATTTTATGCAATGTATCTAACCCTGCTTGTGTAATAGGCGTTTGCCATACACGATCACCGCAACGTTCGGCAAATTGATCTAAAATGCGACGGGTTTCCGTCAATGCATTTTTCTGACATTGGCTAACCAGCAAAATGTTCATTTCGCGACTCCCTGAGCAGCCAGTTGTTTCAACCCATCAATGATCAAATCTAACGCTTCAAAACGGGCAAAATTTTCAATGCAGATTTGGCGAAATTCTTTTTCTGTATCGCCATTTTGTGAAGAAATAAAGGCTTGTGGCAAAATCATAGCGTCCTTAATCATATCTGCCGCGTCAAATACCAAACCGCCACGGCGTGTTTTTCCGTGCAACACAGCCAAACCGTGTGGTAAACCGAGCACCCAACAGGCTGTTGCGCCCAGTCCATATGCTAAATAATTACCGTGATCTAACAATTGATTGGTTAAATCAATGCTGTTGCCTCGCTCACTACGCACAAAATTCGGATCGCAAAGCGTAAAATAATTGGCTAACTTATATACTTCTTTGGTAAAACGTCCTTCTGCGGCAAGCAACGCCTGGCTATTCGCTGCCTGTTGAAATTCAACTTGAAATTTCTGAATTACAGCATCCAGTATGTCCAAATCAAACTCCCAATCTAACTTTTCCCAACTTCTTCGCAAAATTTGCAATCTGATATGTTGCAATGATTTGGCAATTAACAAACGTTTTGTGTCATCAAACCAAAAAGCGCACCATTGCTGCAAATACTCCACTGGTCGATACTCACTTTGTGGGCTAAAGAAATCACAACCGATTTCAGCCTCAGTCCCATTAAATAATGGGGTGCCACCGCCACTACAAAAACCTACCATCACTCCTGCTTTAGCAAGCTCGCGCATCGCTGCTTGTGTAATAGAAGTTCCACTTCCTAGCAATAAGCACGTGGTATTGGCAATAGGAATGTTCCAATACAAGGATTCATGACCTTGATCAGTCACATATTCCACTCGTCCACCATTGAGTAAAACCCGGCAATGTTCTAAATAATACAAGTTAGCGCGTTTAGAATGCAGAATTGTTTTAAGATCGGAAGAAGGAATATAAGGCATTCTAGGCATGAAATTGGTCCTTACATAAGATGAAATTTGTCAAAAATGCTACTGCTGATATATCACTATGATCAAGGTATTTCTTCTTTAAGAAAGAAATTTCCTTTTATTTTCACCATGTTCTCACTATATACATCAAGCTAGACAACATGAGATAAAGTTTTTTTACCTAAATCTTTAAATTTTTCTTGATCGCTATATAATAATTTGTATAATGAACTCGTTTTTATTTAAGATAGTCGTCATTCTTAAACACATTGGCCGGTGCAAAAACTCCCCCACGTCTTTACCAAAGATATTCGCACCGGCCATTTTTTTCTTCTTATTCCTCGCTAAAGTCATTATCATTACGCCATTCTTTTCTTCATTCAGAGAACGTTTATGCATAATTTAGCCCTAGAAAACCTACTTAATCAAAAGCTCAATAGCGATACCATCAACGATTACGCACCAAATGGCTTACAAGTGGAAGGCAAAGCGGAAATAAAAAAAATCATCACCGGCGTCACCGCCAGCCAAGCGTTAATTGATTATGCTGTTGAACAAAAAGCCGATGCATTGCTCGTTCATCATGGTTATTTTTGGAAAAGCGAAAATCCTTGTATTCGCGGCATGAAAGGCAAACGAATCAAAACGTTATTAGTCAATGACATCAATTTATACGGCTATCATTTGCCTTTAGATGTTCATCCAGAACTAGGCAACAACGCTCAACTCGCCCAATTGCTCGGCATCGAAAATCTTCAACCGCTAGAACAAAACGCAATCAGCATTCCTGTTTGGGGAACTTTAAAAGAACCGTTAACTGCCGAACAGTTTGCTGAACGCATCGAACGCGTGTTAAATCGAATACCATTAATTTGCACGGAAAACGGACCGCACTTTATTCGCAAAATCGGTATCTGCACCGGTGGAGGGCAAAGTTACATTGATCTTGCCGCAGCCCAAGGGTGTGATGCCTTTATCACCGGAGAAGTATCTGAACAAACGATCCATTCCGCCAGAGAGCAAGGGATTCATTTCTTTGCTGCAGGTCACCACGCCACTGAACGTTATGGCGTAAAAGCCTTAGGCGAGTGGCTGGCAAAAGAACAGGGTTTTGACGTGGAATTTAAAGATATCGATAATCCGGCATAACTGGTTAAACCAAAGATCGCTACATTGCTCAAAACAAGCAAAACAAGTATAATCTCGCCAATTTTTTCACTAAAACAAACAGGAATAATTATGGGTTTCTTAACAGGTAAACGTATTTTAGTTACAGGTCTCGCCAGCAATCGTTCTATCGCCTACGGCATTGCCAAAGCGATGAAAGAGCAAGGCGCAGAATTAGCTTTCACTTATTTAAATGAAAAATTACAACCGCGTGTTGAAGAATTTGCCAAAGAATTCGGCGCAAACATCGTGCTTCCGTTAGACGTTGCCACCGATGAAAGCATTCAAAACTGCTTCGCAGAATTAAGCAAACATTGGGATAAATTCGATGGTTTTGTACACGCCATCGCCTTCGCACCGGGCGATCAATTAGACGGCGACTATGTGAATGCGGCAACCCGTGAAGGTTATCGTATTGCTCACGACATCAGTGCCTACAGTTTCGTGGCAATGGCGCAAGCGTCACGTCCGTATTTGAATCCAAATGCGGCATTATTAACGCTGTCCTACTTAGGTGCAGAACGTGCGATTCCAAACTACAACGTGATGTGTTTAGCCAAAGCCTCTCTTGAAGCGGCAACCCGCGTGATAGCAGCTGATTTAGGCAAAGACGGCATTCGTGTGAACGCCATTTCTGCAGGCCCGATTCGTACCTTAGCGGCTTCTGGCATTAAAAACTTCAAGAAAATGTTGGCAACCTTTGAGAAAACCGCTGCATTACGCCGCACCGTGACGATCGAAGATGTGGGCAACTCTGCTGCGTTCTTATGTTCTGATTTAGCCTCCGGGATCACCGGTGAAATCGTTCATGTTGATGCCGGTTTCAGCATCACCGCTATGGGCGAATTAGGCGAAGAATAATTTTTTCTTCCTTTATTTATCGGCAGGTTTTTTAACCTGCCTTTTCTATTTGTAAGGCGGAGTTCACTCCGCTATTTTATAATGATTTCGGCAGGCTCAACTCTGCCCTACGATAAAAATAATTATGTTCCAAGACAACCCATTACTCGCACAACTCAAACAACAAATTCATGACAGCAAAGAACGTGTAGAAGGCACGGTAAAAGGCTCCGATAAAGCCTATGGTTTTTTAGAATGTGATAAAAAAAGCTACTTTATTGCGCCACCTGCCATGAAAAAAGTGATGCACGGCGACAAAATTAGCGCCACGATCGAAAAACAAGGCGATAAAGAACAAGCGGAACCGGAAGCCTTAATCGAGCCGATGCTTACCCGTTTTATCGCGAAAGTGCGGTTCAATAAAGACAAGAAATTGCAGGTGCTTGTTGATCATCCTAACATCAATCAGCCCATTGGCGCCGCACAAAGTAAAGCCATTAAAGAAACATTACAAGAAGGCGATTGGGTTGTGGCAACCTTAAAAACCCACCCTTTACGTGATGATCGCTTTTTCTATGCGCAAATCACGCAATTTATTTGCCACGCCAATGATGAACTGGCGCCTTGGTGGGTAACCCTTGCGCGTCACGAACAACCGCGTGAACCGGTGCAAGGACAAGAGCACTATGAAATGCAGGATCAAGAAACGCGCGAAAATCTGACCGCACTTCATTTCGTCACCATCGACGCTGAAACCACGCAGGACATGGACGACGCCTTATATATTGAGCCTATCACCTCAAACGGTGAACAAACCGGCTGGCAACTTGTGGTGGCTATTGCCGATCCAACGGCTTATATCGCCCCACATTCACAAATCGAAAAAGACGCCAAACAACGTTGTTTCACCAATTATTTGCCCGGTTTCAATATTCCAATGTTGCCACGGGAACTGTCTGACGAGCTATGCTCCCTCAAACCGAACGAAATCCGCCCGGCATTAGTGTGTTATATTCAAACAGATTTAGCCGGCAACATCACCGCGCCTTCACGATTTGTATTGGCAGAAGTGCAATCTAAAGCCAAATTAGCCTATAACAATGTTTCCGATTACTTAGAAGGCAAAGCCAATGCTTGGCAACCGGAAAATCCGGAAACAGCACAGCAAATTCACTGGTTGCACCAATTTACCCTAACCAGAACGCAATGGCGCAAAACCCACGCACTGCTCTTTAAAGAAAAACCGGATTATTCCTTCGTGCTGGCAGAAAACGGCAAAGTGCAAGAAATTAAAGCAGAATACCGTCGTATTGCCAACCAAATCGTGGAAGAAGCCATGATTATTGCCAATATCTGCGCTGCCCAATTTTTACATGAAAACTTGCAATGCGGCATCTTCAATACGCACAGCGGATTCGATAAAAAATTCTTGGAAAATGCCCACCATTTCTTGTTAGCCAATTTAGCCAATGAGGAAAACAAAACAGAATTACAAAGCCGTTATGCGCTTGAAAATCTGGCAACCTTAAACGGCTATTGCCAAATGCGCCATGATATTGAACCAATTGAAGGAGATTATTTGGAATTCCGTTTGCGCCGTTTTCTCACTTTCGCAGAATTTAAAGCGGAATTGGCACCGCACTTTGGCCTAGGCTTAAATGGCTACGCCACGTGGACCTCGCCGATCCGTAAATATTCTGATATGGTGAACCATCGCTTAATCAAAGCCCATTTGGCCGGCCGAGATTTCACCAAACCGGAAGAAAGCGTACTCGCCCGTTTACAAGAAGCACGCCGCCAAAATCGTTTGGTGGAGCGAGATATTGCCGATTGGTTATATTGTCGCTATTTGGCGGATAAAGTCGCTGAAAAACCCGAATTTGACGCAGAAGTACAAGATGTAACCCGTGGCGGTTTACGTGTGATGTTGCTAGAAAATGGTGCTTCCATGTTTATTCCAGCCTCAACCTTACACGACAATAAAGAAGAGGTTTTGATTAATTCTGATGAAATCGCTTTTTATGTGAAAGATCAACGCCAATACAAAATTGGCGATATCTTACGTGTACAGTTAACCGAAGTCCGTGAAGACACACGCAGCATTGTCGGCGTGGTGATTAAATAAAAAAGTGCGGTAGGTTTTACAGATGTTTTATAAAACACCATAAAAAACCACCGCACTTACTATAAAAAATCCTGCTTAAACATCAAGCTTAAGCAGGATTTTCTTTTATGCAAGCGATGTTTTAGTTTGCACAAGTTTGGCAAGCAGCTTGGAACATCCAAACTAATTTTTCTTGCTCTTTAATGTAATCACTCATTTGTGAAGCGGTGCCTTCGTCATCAGCATCCGCAGCAAAAGCAAGAATTTCACGTTGTTGGATCAACAAGACTTTGAAACCTTCTAAAGTGCCTCTTAAACAGGCCGCCGCACTGCTCACTGCAATTTCTTCTTTAATACGGGAATGGCTTAAATATTGGCTGAACGCATTGTTTGGTGTGTAGCCCAAGGTCAAAATACGTTCTGCCACTTCGTCCACTTTTTCTACAAGATCGGTGTAAATTTCTTCAAATTTTGCGTGTAATTCAAAGAAGTTCACGTCTTTAATATTCCAGTGATAACCACGTACATTGGTATAAAACACTTGGTAAGTGGCTAATAATTCATTTAATTTTGCAGCTAAGACTTCAGATTTTGCGGTATCTAAACCAATCATTGTTTTTGACATAATGTATTCTCCTATACTTTGTTAATTTATAAAAAGATGAACGATATAAACCCAAAATCGTTCGTTTTTGTTGGCGTAAGTATAGAAAAAAGCACATAATAGCGCTAATTGTTACACTGAATAGAATTGATAGATAATAAAAATTGAAAAAGCAAAAACAATTTTCAAAATCTATTAAAAAGGAACATAAATGACAGAAGTAAGTAAACCAACGGTTTCCAACCCCCAAAATACACGTAAAAAAACGTTAAGTATTTTCTTTTTTATCCTCATCCTTATCACCGTTCTCACCGGATTATACTGGTTCTTTTTTATTAAGGATTATCAAACTACTGAGGACGCGTATGTGAGTGGCAATCAGGTGATGATTTCCTCGCAAATTGCCGGAAACGTAAGACAAATTAACGTAGAAAACATGGATTTTGTACGTGCGGGAGAAGTGTTACTTGAATTAGATGACACAGATTACCAACTGAGTTTCAGCCAAGCACAAAATACCTTGGCAAGTGCAGTACGCCAAATTTCGCAGCTTGGCTACACCGTGAAACAACTGGAAGCAACGGTTCAAGCCAACCAAACGGCGTTGACGAAAGCACAAGGCGATTTAGCGCGCCGTGAACAGTTAGGGAAAAGCGGAGCGATTGATAAAGAATCGCTACAACACGCCAGAGAAGCGGTCATGACAGCGGAAGCCAATTTAAAAGCAGTTAAAAACCAGCTTGCTGCCAATCAATCCTTATTAATGAATGTGCCGCTAAAAGAACAGCCGGAAATTCAAAAAGCCATCAGTGCCGTCAAACAGGCGTGGCTCAATTTACAACGTACTAAAATCACCAGCCCAGTCGATGGATATGTAGCACGCCGAAGCACACAAGTGGGACAAAAAGTTGCCGTGGGTAGTGCGCTGATGGCAATTATTTCCAACGAGCAAATGTGGGTGGATGCCAATTTCAAAGAAACACAATTAAAAGATATGCGAATCGGACAGCCGGTGAAATTATCCTTTGATTTATACGGTCATGATGTGAAATTTGATGGCAAAGTAGAAGGCATCGAAATGGGAACCGGCAGCGCATTTTCTTTGCTCCCCGCCCAAAATGCCACCGGTAACTGGATCAAAGTGGTGCAACGTGTGCCAGTTCGCATTAGCCTAGATGCACAACAAATCGCAAACTACCCGTTGCGTATGGGCTTATCTACGTTAGTTGAAGTGAATATTTCAGATACCCGTGGTGAAATGTTGTCGCAACAGAAACGTACTGCGCCGCTCTATTCCACCAATACGTTGAATTATGATCAAAGTGCGGTGGAAAATCTCATCGAAAAAATTATTCGCGACAATACAAACTAAGGTTTGCCCATCATGCAAAAACCCCTTGAAGGCGCAGCCCTTGGCATCATTACATTAGCGCTGTCTCTTGCCACGTTCATGCAAGTATTGGATTCCACCATTGCAAACGTGGCGATCCCCACGATTTCAGGCGATCTCGGTGCATCGTTCAGCCAAGGCACTTGGGTGATTACCTCTTTCGGCGTCGCCAATGCCATTTCTATTCCCATTACCGGCTGGCTTGCCAAGCGGTTTGGTGAAGTAAAATTATTCCTTATTTCCACCGCACTTTTTGTTTTAGCCTCTTGGTTATGCGGCATCTCCCATAGTTTGGAGATGCTGATTTTATGCCGTATTTTCCAAGGCTTGGCGGCAGGCCCGATCATTCCGCTGTCTCAGAGTTTACTACTCAATAACTACCCACCGGAGAAACGCGGCATGGCATTGGCATTTTGGTCAATGACTGTGGTCGTTGCACCGATTTTCGGTCCCATTCTCGGCGGTTGGATCAGTGATAATTTACATTGGGGGTGGATCTTCTTTATTAATGTGCCCGTTGGACTGTTCATTATCAGTACCAGTTGGAAAATATTAATGCCACGAGAAAGTAAAATTCAGCACCAACCTATTGATACGGTGGGATTAGTCTTATTGGTGTTAGGCGTAGGCTGCTTGCAATTAATGCTGGATCAAGGGCGTGAGCAAGATTGGTTTAACTCCACTGAAATCATTATCCTTGCCGTCATTTCCGCCGTAACCTTAACCGCACTTGTCATTTGGGAACTGACGGACGACAACCCGGTAGTAGATATTTCCTTATTCAAGCAACGCAATTTCACTGTGGGCTGTTTATCCACCAGCTTGGCATTTTTAATTTACCTTGGCTCCGTGGTGTTAATTCCCTTGTTGTTGCAACAGGTTTTTGGCTACACCGCCACTTGGGCCGGCTTAGCATCAGCGCCCGTAGGACTGTTCCCGATTTTGTTATCCCCTCTTATCGGTAAGTTTGGACATAAAATCGATATGCGTATTTTGGTGACCATCAGCTTTGTAGTCTATGCCGTTACCTTTTATTGGCGTGCCGTTACCTTTGAACCGGGCATGAGCTTTGCCGATGTGGCACTGCCGCAAATGGTACAAGGGTTAGCTGTTGCCTGTTTCTTCATGCCGCTCACCACCATTACGCTGTCTGATTTACCGGCGCACAAAATGGCCTCAGCTTCCAGTTTGTTTAACTTTTTGCGAACCCTCGCCGGTTCTATCGGCACTTCCCTTACTACATTCTTGTGGTATAACCGTGAAGCCGTTCACCACTCACAGCTGACTGAAGCCATTACCCCGTATAACCCGAACGCACAACAGTATTACCAAATGATGGAGCGTTTTGGCATGGGCGAAGAACAAACCTCTTCTCTGCTTGCTCGTAACATTACATCGCAAGGTTTTATCATCGGCGCCAACGAGATTTTTTGGTTATCCGCCGTGCTATTTTTGGTGTTATTTATTTTGGTCTGGTTTGCCAAACCGCCTTTTGGAAACCGACAATAAAGTGCGGTCCAAAAAAGAAATATTTTTCACTTTTATTTACAAATCAATAACAAACGCCTATAGTAATGCGCGTTAGTCGGGGTGCTCCGTTAGCTTAAATAATGGAGCTGAGAAATACCCGTGAACCTGATACAGTTAGCACTGACGTAGGAAACTAATGCACTTCACTCTGCTTCCATGGCTTATTTCGGCCGATTTTCCCCGTTGAGTTGTTAGCTGGTTTTGTTTTTCAATCTCACCAAGGATTAACTCAATGACCAAGCTTTCTAAAAATTATTCTCTCCTAAAAACATCCTTAAAAACGACCGCACTTTGCTTACTTCCCATGCTGTTTTATACACACAACGCCCAAGCGGAGGGCAAACTGACCATTTATTGCAGCGTGCAAAATGTGACCTGTGAAAAAGTCACAAAACGCTTTGCCGAAAAATACAACGTGGATGCACAATTTGTACGAAACAGCACCGGCACCGTGCTCGGTAAAATCAAAGCAGAAAAAGAAAATCCACAAGCCGATGTATGGTTTGGCGGCACATTTGAACCGCACTTACAAGCCGCCGACCAAGGTTTACTCGCGACATACCGCTCACCATTACAAAAAAACATCATGCCGCAATTTAAGAAATTAATGGATGAACGAGGCGATTACACGTCGATCATCTACTTAATGGAAGTCGCCATCGGTGTGAATACGGAAAAATTAAAACAGCTCAATATTCCGGAGCCAAAATGCTTTGCCGATTTGCTTAAACCGGAATTCAAAAATCAAATTCAATATGCCGATCCCCGCGTGTCCGGCACAGGCTATTCTTTTCTGACGACATTAGTGCAGCTTTGGGGCGAAGAAAAAGCGTTTGATTACTTGAAAAAACTCAATGCGAACGTGGCGCAATATTCCAAAAGCGGCTTAGCTACCGGCAATTTAGCTACCGGTGAAGTAGGCGTTGATATTGCCTTTATGCATGGCTATGTACGTGAAAAAGACAAAGGCGCACCGGTAAAAGGCATTTTGCCTTGTGAAGGCGTGGGTTACACATTAGGATCGGTAAGCATCATCAAAGGCGCACGTAATCTAGAAAATGCCAAACACTTCGTCAATTTCGTCCTTGATACCGAAGCACAAGAAATCCCATGGCGTGAGTCCGACTCTTACCAGATCCCTGCTAATATTCACGCGAAAGCCTCACCTAAAGCCAGCGATCCAAGCAAATTAAAATTATTGGATATTGACTTCATCCGCTTTGGCGCTGACGCCGAAAGCAAACGCTTAATTGAGCGTTGGGTTGAAACAGTCAAAGGAGAAAAATAGTTGAGAGAAAAGTGCGGTGGAAATTTTAATCGTTTACAGATTATATCGCATAGCATATAAAATATAAATTATACTTTACAAGATATATAACAAACTTTATACTTCATAGCGTATAAAATAATTTCTATACGCTATGACGTATGAGGAGTCACCATGGTTATCACCACCGCAAAAATGCTTTCTCATGTAATTCGTGAATTTCGCTATCAAGGCGATCTGTCACAAACTGATGTTGCTAAACTCGCCGGAACAACCCAAGCTAGAATTTCAGCGTTTGAGAATGAGCCGGAGCGTACTAAATTAGAAACGCTATTTAAAATTCTGGCAGGATTAGAACTAGAGCTTATTGTGCAACCACGTAAAAAGTCATCTAATACTGCTCTCTCAATTAAGGAGCCAACAGCAACATACGATGACGATGAGGCATGGTGATGAGTAACTCGATTCTAAACGTTGCCATGAATGGCTTGTTAGTTGGTGAATGGCGAAAACTCACCAGTGGCGCAACCGAATTTCAGTATGCGGAAAAATGGCTTGAATCCGTTCGCTCGCGCCCTATTTCATTGTCACTGCCCTTGTCGCACAAAATTTATCGAGGTGATTCCGTTTACAATTTCTTCGATAATCTCCTCCCGGACAATGAGCAGATCCGTTCACGCATTCAACAACGTTTCCAAACCTCTACGAAATCCCCATTTGATTTACTTTCGGCGATTGGACAGGATTGTATCGGCGCAATTCAGCTTTATCAGGGAGAAAGCCGCTCAGTACGCCAAATTTATGCAGAACCGTTAAATGACAAAGAGGTGGAAAACGTGCTGAAAAACTACCGCACTTTTCCTCTCGGTATGGAAGAAAGCGAGGATTTCCGAATTTCTTTAGCCGGCGCTCAGGAAAAAACAGCGCTCCTTTATTACCAAAATCAATGGCAGCGCCCTTTGCATTCCACCGCGACCAGCCATATTTTTAAACTCCCGATTGGTATGGTGGCACAAGGGCAACTTGATCTTTCCAGTAGCTGTGAAAATGAATGGCTTTGCTTGAATATTATGAAAGCCTTCGGTTTGCCGGTTCCTCGAAGTCAAATTCAGTATTTCAGTGAAATGAAAGTGCTGATTGTAGAGCGCTTTGATCGCCGTTGGTCTGAAAATAGGAATTGGCTAATTCGTTTACCACAGGAAGATATGTGCCAAGCACTCAACATCGCCCCTGCGCGAAAATATGAAAATGATGGCGGGCCGAGTATTCTTCAAATTATGTCGCTTCTCAACGGTTCATCCAACGCCCAAGCAGATCGCAAGCAGTTTTTTAAAGCGCAAATTGTTTTTTGGCTGCTTTGTGCCATTGACGGTCATGGCAAAAATTTCAGTTTATTTTTGGAACAAGAGAATCGCTATCGTCTAACGCCTTTTTATGACGTGATGTCCGCCTATCCACTCATCAAACACAACGGACTACAAAAGCAAAAAGTCAAAATGGCAATGGCGTGGCACGGCGAAAATAAACATTATTTATGGGATAAAATACAACTCCTCCACATTTTCAACACCGCTAAACTCGCAGGCTTGGCAAAGGAAACGGTAGAAGACATTTTGCATGAGATCAGTGCACTATATCCAAGAGTCAGTGAAATAAATACCCATGGATTGCCTGATGAAATTGTCGAGCCTATTTTAATGGGATTGGAAATGCAGATGAAAAAGATAAGTTAAAAAAGTGCGGTGGAAATTCACCGCACTTTTAAGTTTCTGAAAAGAAAAAACGTCGGAGAAACCGACGTTTTTTATAGCTAACGTTAAAGCGCCTCAATCGCCTTATACTGCTCACGAATTTTTTCTAATCCGGATTGATATTCGGCTTGTTTTTCGCGTTCTTTGGCGATAACCGCTTCCGGGGCTTTGGCGACGAAGGCTTCGTTGCTGAGTTTGCTTTCGATGCGTTTAACTTCGTTTTGATATTTTTCAATCTCTTTGTTTAAACGGGCAAGCTCGGCTTCTTTATTGATGAAACCTGCCATCGGCACGAGGATTTCGGTGTTGCCAACTAACTTCGCTACGGCTAACGGCGCTTGTTCGCCCTCTTTAAGCACGCTGACGTTGTCTAACTTCGCCATGGCTTGTAAAAGTGCGGTCTGTTTTTCCAGTATTTTTTGCTCATCGGCTGGAATATTACGGAATAACAGATCGAGACCTTTGCTTGGTGCAATGTTGCACTCGGCGCGGATGTTACGCACGGCAACAATCACATCTTTGAGCCAATTGATCTCTGTTTCCGCCTCGGCATCAAACGCGTTTTCCTCCACGCGCGGGAAAGGTTGCAACATGATGCTGTCGGCGGTGATTCCTATAAAACCTTTCACTTTTTGCCAAATTTCTTCGGTAATAAATGGCATGAGCGGGTGTGCTAAACGCAATAATTTTTCCAACACATGAACCAAGGTTTGGCTTGCTGCACGAATTTGCGCTGCGTTGCCGTTGGCAAATACCGGTTTGGTGAGTTCCAAATACCAGTCGCAGAATTGGTTCCAAGTGAATTCATAAATCGCATTGGCACAAAGGTCGAAACGGTATTGGCTTAATGCGCTGCGGAAAGTTTCTACTGTGCGATTGAATTCAGATTGAATCCAACGGTCTGCCACGGAGAATTCGATTTCGCCTTGGCTTAAATCTAATTTGTCATTGGTGAGTACGAAACGGCTTGCATTCCATAATTTGTTACAGAAATTGCGGTAACCTTCTAGGCGTTTCATATCCCAGTTGATATCACGACCGTTTGAAGCTAATGCAGCTAGTGTAAAGCGCAATGCGTCTGTGCCGTGAGCAGCAATACCCTCAGCAAACTCTTTGCGGGTCGCTTTGGCGATTTTCTCCGCTAATTGCGGCTGCATCATGTTACCAGTGCGTTTTTCAAGTAAATCGTCAAGGCTGATACCGTCAATCATATCGATTGGGTCAAGTACATTACCTTTCGATTTCGACATTTTTTGACCTTGCTCATCACGGATCAAGCCTGTTACGTACACGGTTTTGAATGGTACTTGCGGTTTGCCGTTTTCATCTTTTACAAAATGCATCGTAAACATGATCATACGGGCAACCCAGAAGAAGATGATGTCGAAGCCCGTGATTAACACATCCGTTGGGTGGAACATTTTGAGTTCTTTGGTTTGCTCCGGCCAACCTAAGGTGGAGAACGTCCACAAGCCTGATGAGAACCACGTGTCTAACACGTCTTCGTCTTGTTTGAGTTCCACCGCAGAATCTAAGCTGTATTTTGACCGCACTTCGGCTTCGTTGCGCGCCACATACACGTTACCTTCCGCGTCATACCACGCTGGAATACGGTGTCCCCACCAAAGTTGGCGAGAAATACACCAATCTTGAATATCACGCATCCAAGAGAAGTAAAGGTTTTCGTATTGTTTCGGTACGAATTGGATTTCGCCGTCTTCCACCGCTTTAATCGCCACATCAGCAAGTGGTTTTACGCTCACATACCATTGGTCGGTTAACATCGGCTCGATTGGCACACCGCCACGGTCACCATAAGGCACTTTGAGATCGTGTGGTTTGATTTCATCTAATAAACCAAGCGCTTCAAAATCTGCCACGATTTTCTTACGTGCAGCAAAACGCTCTAAACCACGGAAATCTTCAGGAATCATCGCTTCATAGCCGGCAAGTGGTTTACCATCGGTGCCGATAATTTCGGCTTCATCACGGATATCTGCATTTAAGGTTAACACGTTAACCATTGGCAAGCTGTGACGTTTGCCCACTTCATAGTCATTAAAGTCGTGCGCAGGGGTGATTTTCACTACACCGGTACCAAATTCACGATCCACATATTCATCGGCAATAATCGGAATTTGACGGTTAGCCAGTGGCAGAACCACGGTTTTACCGATTAAAGATTGATAACGTTCATCTTCCGGATGCACCGCCACCGCCGTATCGCCCAACATGGTTTCCGGACGCGTGGTTGCCACCACTAAATAATCTTTACCATCTGCCGTTTTTGCACCGTTTGCTAACGGATAGCGGAAATGCCAAAGGGAGCCTTTGCTCTCTTTGTTTTCCACTTCTAAATCGGAAATCGCAGTGTGAAGTTTTGGATCCCAGTTTACTAAGCGTTTGCCACGGTAAATCAAACCTTCTTCATGCAAGCGAACAAACACTTCTTTTACCGCATTGGATAACCCCTCATCCATGGTAAAACGCTCACGTTCCCAGTCGATGGAGTTACCTAAACGGCGCATTTGTTGGCTGATTGTACCGCCTGAATAGGCTTTCCAATCCCAAATTTTGTTGATGAACGCTTCGCGGCCATAATCATGGCGGGTTTTGCCTTCTTCTGCGGCAATTTTACGCTCCACCACCATTTGGGTTGCGATGCCCGCGTGGTCTGTTCCTGCTTGCCATAAGGTGTTATGCCCTTCCATACGGTTAAAACGAATTAAGGTATCCATTAAGGTTTGTTGGAAAGCGTGCCCCATGTGCAGGGAACCTGTTACATTCGGTGGCGGAATTGCAATGCAATAGCTCGGCGCGTTTTCATTTTCAGACGGTTTAAAATAACCACTCTCTTCCCAATGTTGATAAAGGGCTTGTTCTACCGCAGACGGATTAAAACGGTCTGCCATTTCGAATTTTTGTGTCATTTATTTTTTCTCTTTTTGTTGAGTGGGAATCTAATCCACTAAGTACTAAATTATTTTTCTATAAGATGTTTTATTCGTTTTCCAAATTTCGTTAATGAAATTTTTAATCTATTTTTATTTGTTACAGTACATAAATAAATTCCTGAGGCATCTTGTAATTCATCCTCACAAAACTCAATATTTACTATTCCTTTCCGCTTTAGCTCTTCTAAATTTGGGTATTCATTTTCCTTATCAACTTCAAATTCAAAATTATTATTTTGAATAAATTCTTTATCTACTTCAGAAAGCTCTCTAATCGTTCTACATTCATTAACGTATATTTTAACCACCTCCCAACATTTCCGTGAAACTTTACCTACGATAATTGAGATAACAAAATAACAGACTTTGAGAATAACGTCCTCAACAGTAAAACTTTTAAGTTGTTCTAAAATATAAGAAAAATTCATTATTAATTTTTATTTCCTTTATAATAATTGGCAAATTTTAAAACTATCCAATAAGTTTAAAATTAATTATCCAAAACTCATGTTCATTTGGATAAATTGTTTTAATCACTTCTTTCAACTCATCCAACCCCATATTCTCCTGCTTGGCATGTTGTTCCGTCAGTTCATCAAGAGTAATCGGTGATACACCTAACACTTCAATAGTGCAGAAATATTGATTATCTTCAAATCGACCAACACGTAAGATATCGCCTGCTTTAAAATGGCTTTCAGATTTATCCCGAATAGTAATGGTTTTTCGCCCGGCGAGAATATCGGCATCAAAGCGTTGGTAAAAAGTGATGTCGTTCATAAAAGTGCGGTCAGTTTTTTAAGCGTTTTTTGTAACCATCCCCCCCCTCTTTGACAAAGAGGGGCGTTTTTTTATATCGTTATGCCTGCTCCGTACTCAACGCCCAACCTAACTGTCTTAGTTGTTTATAACGCTCACGCGCTAAGGCTTTTGGTTGTTCTTCCACTGGAACAAAATCGATAATTTGGTTAAAACTATTAATGTATTCCGGCAGTTGCGGTTGCAGATTAATCAGCAAATCACGGCTTTGCGCATTGCGTTTGCCCGTCCAACTAATTTCAATGGGCGTGGCATACGTAGTAGCTTCGCCGGAAAGGTTATGCGGAACGAACTCATCGGGTTCTCTTTGCCACAACGCCTCATCAATATTGAGCGCCTGCGCTTCACTTTCACACACCAATAAAACACGTTTTCCCAAACGCCAAGCCGATGCCGCCAAATCGCAAGCAAGGCTTTCCACAGAAGACAAATTTGACTGCGCAAGAGAGGTGTCGGAAAGCAGGTAAAATTGCGCGTTTTTCGGCATAAATAACACGTCCAAATTAGGAAAAATGAATTGCCAGATTTTAGCGGAAATCGGGCTAAATATAAAATGTTAATTTCCGAAACCTTTCGCCAGCAACCGACCGCACTTTATGATCTAAGTCACAAAACCGATTTTCTGTTTGTAATTTCAGTTCATAGATGAGCCATGCGGTGTTAAAATTTGGCTGACTTTTCATTAATAATCAATAAGAGGTAATTACAATGGCATTTCGTATTGAAAAAGACACTATGGGTGAAGTTCAAGTTCCGGCAGACAAATACTGGGCTGCTCAAACCGAACGTTCCCGCAACAATTTCAAAATCGGTCCTGCGGCATCTATGCCACATGAAGTCATCGAAGCCTTTGGTTATTTGAAAAAAGCGGCGGCATTCGCCAACCATGATTTAGGCGTGTTACCTGCGGAAAAACGTGATTTAATCGCACAAGCTTGCGATGAAATTTTAGCAAATAAATTAGACGATCAATTCCCATTAGTGATTTGGCAAACCGGTTCCGGTACGCAATCCAACATGAACGTGAACGAAGTGGTAGCAAACCGTGCTCACGTTTTACACGGTGGCAAATTGGGCGAAAAATCCATTATTCACCCGAATGATGATGTGAACAAATCCCAATCTTCCAACGATACCTTCCCAACCGCAATGCACATTGCCGCATACAAAAAAGTGGTCGAAACCACCATTCCTGCGGTAGAACGTTTACAAAAAACCTTTGCAGCAAAATCTGAAGCCTTTAAAGATGTAGTGAAAATCGGCCGTACGCACTTAATGGATGCCACACCGCTCACACTCGGTCAAGAATTCTCTGCCTATGCGGCGCAATTACACTTCGGTTTACTTGCATTAAAAAATACCCTACCGCACTTACGCCAATTAGCCCTTGGCGGCACAGCTGTAGGTACCGGTTTGAACACACCGAAAGGCTATGATGTGAAAGTGGCAGAATACATTGCTAAATTCACCGGTCTTCCGTTCATTACCGCAGAAAACAAATTTGAAGCGTTGGCAGCGCATGATGCTATCGTGGAAACTCACGGTGCATTACGTCAACTTGCTATGAGCTTGTTCAAAATTGCTAACGACATCCGTTTATTGGCATCCGGCCCACGTTCCGGTATCGGTGAGATTTTAATCCCTGAAAATGAACCGGGCTCTTCTATCATGCCGGGGAAAGTCAACCCAACCCAATGTGAAGCCATGACCATGGTATGCGCACAAGTGTTTGGTAACGACACCACTATTGCGTTCGTCGGTTCTCAAGGCCACTTCCAATTGAACGTGTTCAATCCGGTAATGATTGCAAACTTCTTACAATCCGCCCAATTGTTGGCAGATGCCTGTGTTTCTTTCGACGAACACTGCGCAACCGGTATCGAACCGAACTACCCTCGCATTAAACAACAACTTGAAAATTCATTGATGTTGGTCACCGCACTTAATACCCATATCGGTTATGAAAATGCGGCAAAAATTGCGAAAACCGCACACAAAAACGGCACCACCTTACGCGAAGAAGCCATTAATCTTGGCTTAGTTTCTGCGGAAGACTTCGATAAATGGGTGCGTCCGGAAGATATGGTGGGCAGCTTAAAATAACGTGATGCGTTAAATTAAGTTATGCGTAAAGAAGACGGGATCAATTTCCCGTCTTTTTTGCTATAATCGCCCACATAAATTTTTATGACGGATTGTTTATGAAATTAAAATCGCTGCTGTTTATTTTAAGCTTATTTCCTACCGCACTTTCTGCCCATTGGGTCAATGTGGGCACTGCCGACTATAATTGGGGGCCGTTCTTGGTTTATTCCATTGATTTGGCGACCGAAGACGG
The DNA here is from genome assembly GCA_963515835.1 of uncultured Aggregatibacter sp. Taxonomy (GTDB): domain Bacteria; phylum Pseudomonadota; class Gammaproteobacteria; order Enterobacterales; family Pasteurellaceae; genus Aggregatibacter. Next base: position 31,937 of record CAUPZK010000008.1, on the reverse strand, counting down.
TGCATATCAGGAAAATCAATTACCTATCATGCTTTCTTTCAAATATGAAAAGCCCGTTGAAGGCAAGAATTTTGCGATTAGCTTAATTAAAGAAATGGAATTTCTAAAAGCGGATAAAGCGAAAAGTGACGCATGGCTAAAAGACATGCAGGCTATTTTCCCAGATTTCTCACCAAACGATGTATTGCGTTACATTGCGTTGCCCGATAGAGGTTATTTCATGTTAAACGACTCAATTTTGGATCATGAATTTGAGCCGGAATTTAGCCGCTTATTTGCCGGCATTTGGTTATCGCCAAACAGTAATTTTATAAAATTACAGCCGCAATTATTAGGCAAAGAAAAAAATGCCACTCCCGCAGAAGAATTTAAAACACAGCCGGAAATAGCCCCGTTGAGTGAAGAAGATGCCAGTCCGCAACTACCGCCAAATTTCCCATTAAATAACAAGAATCCGGAATTCGGCTAGAATATAAAAAACAAAGGGTAGCGAAATGCTACCCTTCTTTTTTCCTCAAAACCTTACGCGTCTTTAAATGCTTTGATTTGCTGTAAATGATGAGAAATTTGCTTGAATTTATGGCTTTCGTTTTCATCCCACACAATATCGTAATACGGAGACAAAACATCTGCGCTACGCTTGGAATCCAACACACCGTCTTCAACCGATAAAAAAACCAGACAGCGACCTTTATTCTTCATACGGAAATTTTCCACGCATTTGGTGGCGATGTCTTCGTATTCTTCCGGGCGGTCAATCTTACCTGTCATATTTTCTTGTGGAAATAAATTCGGGTTGAAAATCGCCTGTTTAATGCCACACAAGAAGCCGATACGCTCCGCCCAGTAGCCACCCAACCCAACGCCGCAAATCAACGGGTTCTCATCTTTCGATTCAGACACCAGTTTATGCACCTCATTCAGCAAGAAAGTCATGTCATGACGCGGGTGTAACGTGCTGTAATTAATAAAACGCACGTCACCATCAATAAATTTTAACTGCATGACTTTTTCATAATTACCGGGGCTGCTGGAATCAAAACCATGTAAATAAATAATCATTTTATTACTCCAACTTGATTACGGGTTTTCTGTTCTAAATATAAAATCATTTGCAAGGCGATATTAATGCCGCTGGTCTTCTCAATCATTTCAAGCCCCGGGCTAGCATTCACTTCCAGCACCAACGGACCATTCACAGAACGAATTAAATCCACGCCGGCAACATCCAAGCCCAACGCTTTCGTGGCATTTAAAGCAATTTGCTTTTCCTGTTCGGTCAGTATCACTTTTTCCGCAGTGGCGCCACGGTGACAATTTGCGCGAAATTCTCCGTTCTGCCCGACACGTTGCATAGCGGCAACTACGCGTCCACCAATCACAAAACAGCGTAAATCGGTGCCGTTGGCTTCCGCCACAAATTCTTGTAACAACACGGGCACATCCGATTGCTTTAATGTGTCCAAAATACTGACCGCACTTTGTGGCCGCTCTGCCAAAATCACGCCAATGCCTTGCGATCCGGTTAGGGTTTTCAAAATTGTTGGTGCGCCGATGTGTTGCACCGCATGATTAGCATCCACTTCCATGCCTGCCAATAAAGAATCCGGCACAGCGATGCCATGTTGTAACAACATCTGCAGGCTCAACCATTTATCTCGAGCATTACGAAATGCATCCACATGATTCAAGCAAGGAATACCCAACGCCTGAAAATAGTGCAACACGCGACAGCCCATGAGCATACTGGTTGTGCCAAAACGAGGCAATACTGCATCATATTGCGGCAATAATTGTGCTTCACTTTCAGGCCCTGCCTGATAATACAATGCAAAGTGCGGTGGATTTTTACGGAGTTTTATCAAGCAACGATTCGGATCCAAAATATCCATTTGATGCCCGTTGTCTTCCGCCGCACGTTTTAGCCGCTGACAACTATACAAGCGCGGCTCACGACACAACATTAACAATTTCATACAAAATTACTTTTTAATGAAACCTTGTTGTTGCAAATAAGCCAACACTTTCGGGCGAATCGGCTTATCCAAACTCTTAATCACATTACGTGACCAATCCATGTCAATGTTGCTACGCTGACGATAATATTCAGCAACGGTAGCGTTATATTCGTCAAGTTTAGTGGTATCCAACGGCTGATAGGCGTTTTCAAAGAACAAGGTTTCTTTCGGCAGGCGTGGTTTGGTCGGCGGATCCTGATCGGGATACCCCAAACACATCCCCACCATCGGTAAACAATGTTCCGGTAGATTTAACAATTTGCCAACCGCTTCCATTTCATTACGCAAAGAACCAATATACACACCGCCAAGCCCTAGGCTTTCCGCCGCCAACAATACATTTTGCGACATGATACCGGTATCAACTGCGCCGATGAGCAAGACTTCTGCATAATCTAACTGCGCTGTTGGACAAATTTGTTTATGTTTATGGAAATCAACACAGAACACCCAAAACTCCGGTGCGGATTTCACATACTCCTGATTGGAGCTATATGCCATCATTTGATCACGAATCGCCGGATCAGTGATACGCACAATAGAAACACATTGCAAATGGTTAGATGTAGAGGCAAAACGCGCCGCATTTACAAGCTGTTCAATCACCTTGTCAGATACGGGTTCATCCGTAAAACGACGAATTGAACGATGGGCTAAAATACAATCTAAAGTCGAAGAAGTGAGTTTTTTCTCAGACATAAACCTTCCTTACTGTAACGAACATCAAATTTGCACCTATCTTACACTAATTACACGCCCTCCCCAAAACCCCTTTATTCTTTTTTAGAGAGGTCGTAGAATCACACTACTGATTCATCACAACAAGGAAAAATTATGTTTGTTACTATTTATGGACGTTTAAGTTGCCCGTATTGCGTACGTGCCAAAAACTTAGCCGAAAAATTGAAAAATACCGTGGAAAATTTTGATTATCGTTACATCGATATCATTGAACAGGGCATGACAAAAGAAGACATTGCGAAAATCATCGGCAAACCGGTACAAACTGTACCGCAAATTTTAATTGATGAAAAACACATTGGCGGGTGTACCGACTTCCAAGCTTTCGTGCATGAACAATTTGGTATTGACTAATTTCTCTCTGTGATAAAACAAAAAGTGCGGTGAAAAAACAAATAAATTTTTAACCGCACTTTTTTATTTCCCCTATTTATCCGTTAGGCACGATCACATCAGCAATCAATTTCAAATCCGGATTCACATAAACTACACGGAAATCATCACCTTTTTTTATCACTTCCAGCATTTTGATTTTGCGTTGGCAATCCCGGATCGGCTTACGATAAGCATAGGTTCGCATTTGGTCATTGAGCTTAATTTGTAGCTCAAATCCATAGCCGCTATCAAGCATTTTACACATATAACCGCCCGGAACTTGGTGCGCACCAAATTGTTCTACGGTAAAAACATAACTACCGTTTGGCATTTGGTTACGATGCTTTGCCACAATATTTTACACCGGTGAGGTAAAATTCCGCTTGTTGCTACCGCAACCCACGCCATTCATATCCACGTCAAGCACAGCATAACCGTTAGAACATTTATTGGCGTGAGCGTTTAACGTATTTCATTGTAAATCCAAGTCTTCACCGTTATGCCATACCAAAGAAGCACGGAAATCACCGTTTGGATTACCGCCGGAGGCTCTAACTTTTTCCGCTATACTATTATCAATTCTTGGTTTAGGCGTTTTTTTCTCTTCTTCTATTTTTTCCTTTACAGGTTCGATCTGTGGCTCTTCTTTTACTGGCTCGTTTTTTGGTTCTTCTTTCGGCGATTCCGGTTTTTGCTCCGGTTTGGCAATTTCAATTTTTACCGGCGCCACCGCTTCGGCCTTAATAGGCGCCGGATAGAAATAGAACCACCATGCTAATCCACCTAACAGCAATAATAGTAACAACCACAGCCACCAACGAGACTTTTTCACCTTTGGCGTAGATGATACCGCCGGCATTGGCTTTTTACCTAAGCCCCAACCGGTAATCACCGGTTGCTTGTTCACAACATAAATTTGGACAGAACCATGTTGCACGGCCTTGACCAAGCTTTCCAATAAAGCCGATTGTTCGAAAGGAATCGTGCCTTTTTGTAGCAAATCCACACGTAATTTATCTACCGCCTCCAAACGTTGAGAAATCAATGTTTCCGCATTTTTGCGAGCTACTTGTTCCCATTATTCAGTATGGCCTAACAAATAGGGTTGTCCTTGCAAATCGGACCATTCCACCACATTGCCATTAACTTCAGGACGTGCAAATATAAACGCAGTACTAGGCGGTAAATACCGATTTAACAGACTGACAATTTCATCATAATGGCTAAATAACTCTACAGCAGCCAGATTTTGCTGTTCCAAATTGACTCGCGCAAGACGTTGCATAATCTCTCCGACGTCAAAAATGCGGTAAAAAACGACCGCACTTTATCACATTATTTACACTCTTCTTTTTCCACCATCGGCTTAATAGCTTGGTTGATCATGCTGGTAACTTGCGCCTTGCTGTTAGCAGTAAACACTTTACCTTTAGTCGCGGTGGCCAAACAATTTGCAGCTTTAGTGCCCCCAATATCCACTACATTGATTTTCAGTTTCGGTTTATTTTTCGCGATTTGATGGGCAAGACCGCATACGTCGTGTTTTACTCCATTACAGAAATCATCACCATCACTTAACACTAAAATAAACGCCTCACGCTTAACGCCATCAACCATTGATGCCGCTTGTTGTAAACCGCTATAGAGTGCCGTGCCGGTGCCCTGATCACTGTCTTTCGGTTGCAATGCATTGATTTGGGCTTTTAACGCTTTCCGTTTACCGGGACCGAACATGCCATGGTTTCTGGCGCCGGGACACACTTTTAAACTCACCAATCCAATATCAATATTCGGATCAATCTTATCAATGATTGCGGCAGCAGATTTCTTCGCCGTACTAATACGATTTGGCTCACGACGCATATAATCAAACTCTGCGTCTGTGGGAAACGGCGAATCAATAAAACGTTGAATAGAGGCCGGACTTTCCAACAATGAAAACAACATCGACAAGGAATCATCAAATACAATCACCATTTGCGGACGTTGATCCGGGGTGATGGTTTTGGTGCAATATTTCGGTTTTTCCGGTTTAGGTGGCTCCTTCACTTTCAAAGGCTCCTCAACCTTTGGTGGCTCTTCCACTTTTGGCGGTTCTTCCACTTTTGGCGGTTCCTCTACTTTTGGCTCTTCCGGCTCCGGAATAAACTCAAGCCGCTGTGGCTCGGGCTTCGGTTCCTCTTTTGGCGGTTCCGGTTTCGGTTCTTCTTTTGGTGGCTCCGGTTTGGAAATTTCAACTTTCACAGGCTCCATTGGTTGAGATTGAACCGGCTCAGGGCGGAAGAACAACCACCACGCCAAACCACCTAGTAATAGCAATAATAATAGTAACAACCACAGCCACCCGAGGGATTTACTTGGTACAGGCACAACTGGTGGTGGGACTGGAATCGGCTTTTTACCCAAGCCCCAACCGGTAATCACGGGTTGTTTGTTGACGATATAAATTTGGATGGAATCATGCTGTGCCGCATCAACCATGCGCTCCAATAAAGTCGCTTGTTCTGCACTGATGCTGCCCTTTTGCAACAACTCCGCACGCAGTTTATCTACCGTAGCCAAACGCTGTGAAATCAAGCCCTCAGCCTGTTTTCTAGCCTGCTGTTCCCGTTCGGAGTTACCTAACAAATATGGTTGTCCTTGTAACTCGGAATACCACTCCACTACATCGCCATGCACGTCAGGTCGCGCCAACATAGTGGCTGTGCTTGGTGGAAGATGACGAAGTAAAATTGTCGTGACCTCATCATAATGGCCAAACAAGTCCACGGCTGCGCTATTTTGTTGATCTAAATTTACTCTTGCTAAGCGTTGCATAATCTCTCCAACCTCAAAAATACGATGAAATATGACCGCACTTTATCACATTATTTACACTCTTCTTTTTCCACCATTGGTTTAATGGCTTGGTTAATCATATTAGTAACTTGTGCTTTACTGTTAGCGGTAAACACTTTGCCTTTGGTCTCCGTTGCCAAACAGTTTGCGGCTTTCGCACCACCAATATCGACGACATTAATTTTCAGTTTTGGTTTTTGTTTGGCTAATTCTTGTGCTATAGCACACACATTAGTATTACCTTTATCACAACTTTCCTCACCATCGCTCAACACTAAAATAAAAGCATCACGTTTAACGCCATCTACCATGGCTGCGGCTTGTCGCAAACCGCTATGAAGCGCCGTACCTATATTCTCCTCGCCCTCTTTCGGAAACAATCCTCTAATTTGAGCTTTTAGTGCTTTACGCTTACTCGGACCGAACATACCATGATTTCTGGCTCCAGGGCATCTTCTTAAACTTACCAATCCAATATCAATATTAGGATCAATCTTATCAATAATATCTGTAGCCGCTTTTTTTGCTGTAGTAAGACGACGTGGTTCACGGAACATATGTGCTTTTTCCTCTTCCGAGATTATCTCATTATTATTCCAACGATCCCAAAATGCGTTAATTACTGCACTGCTTTCATTTAAACTAGCCAACATAGATAAGGAATCATCAAATACAATTACCATTTGCGGACGTTGAGCCGGCGTAATAGTTTTAGTGCAATATTTTGGTTTTTCCTGTTTAGGAGGTTCTTCCACTTTCAGAGGATCCTCAACCTTTGGAGGTTCCTCCACTTTTGGTGGTTCTTCTACTTTCGGTGTTTCTTCCGGTTCAGGAATAAACTCAAGCTGTTGAGGTTCCGGCTTCGGTTCCTCTTTTGGTGGTTCTGGTTTTGGTTCTTCTTTCGGTGGCTCCGGCTTAGAAATTTCAATTTTCACCGGTTCCATCGGTTCAGGCTGAACAGGCTCAGCGCGGAAGAAGAACCACCACACCAAGCCACCTAACAACAATAATAACGGCAACAACCACAGCCACCAACGAGATTTGCTCGGTCCAGGTACAACAGGTGGTGGGACTGGAATCAGCTTTTTACCCAAGCCCCAACCGGTAATCACGGGTTGTTTGTTGACGATATAAATTTGGATGGAATCATGCTGTGCCGCATCAACCATGCGCTCCAATAAAGTCGCTTGTTCTGCACTGATGCTGCCCTTTTGCAACAACTCCGCACGCAGTTTATCTACCGTAGCCAAACGCTGTGAAATCAAGCCCTCAGCCTGTTTTCTAGCCTGCTGTTCCCGTTCGGAGTTACCTAACAAATATGGCTGCCCTTGTAACTCGGAATACCACTCTACTACATCGCCATGCACCTCAGGTCGCGCCAACATAGTGGCGGTGCTTGGTGGAAGATGACGAAGTAAAATCGTCGTAATCTCGTCGTAATGGCCAAACAACTCCACGGCTGAGGCATTTTGTTGATCCAGATTAACTCTTGCTAAGCGTTGCATAATTTCTCCAACTTCAAAAACGCGGTGAAAAACAACCGCACTTTATTCGCAAATTTCTTGTTGTACCGGCTTCATGGCTTGTTTAATCGCATCGGTTAATTTTTCTTGGCTGGTCATGTCATGGTCAAAAATCTGCCCGCCTGTAGCCTTTGCCAAGCAGTCTGTGGCATTCCAAGGGGAATTGATACTCACAATATTCACTTTCAATTTTGGCCGCTCTTTTGCCACATTTTCCATTAATGCGCAGATTTTTCGCTCAGTGCAATCACCGTTACCTTCAGTAATCAACACAATCAAGGCTTCGCGTTTTTTACCATCAAGCAATGTTAAGGCTTTTTCAATACCCTCATAAATGGGTGTACCCGGCACTCGATGCTCACGCACCGTCATATTTTGTACTTTATTTTTTAATTCCATACGTTGTGTACCGGTAAAAATACCATGGTTAATCGCAGCCGATACATCAGCCGATTTACTGACACAACTTTGTAGTTCAATCAAACCGATATCTACGGCATTCGGAACGTCATTAATCAAATGCGTCACCGCCTCCTTGGCGGCTACAGAACGATTTGGTTGACGATCCATATAATCAATTTCGGATTGTGGCAGGATTTGTTGTTGTAATTTTTCATCAAATGCATTGATTGCTTCTTTACTTTCCAACAGAGTATATTTCATGCCAGTGGCGTTATTAAAAATAATCGCTAACTGTGGAATATCCGCTGGTTTCTCCACTTTTCGGCAATTTTTCGGCACAATTGGCTCAATTTTTACAGTTTCAGGAACAGATGGCGTTAAAAACAACCACCCCAGGAACCCTAAAATAGCTAAGGTGAAAAGTAGCAGTGGCAATAACCAACGACGGGATGTTTTTGCCTTTGTGACAGACGATGTCTGCTCAACAGTGATATCTTTTTTCTGCCCCCAGCCGATAATCACAGGTTGTTGGTTGACGCTGTAAATTTGAATATCGTGCTGTTTTACGATATGTGTGAATTGTTTTAAATAATCGGCAATAGCAGGTTCAATCGCCTCTTTTTGCAACAACTCGGATACCAATGCACCAATGGAAGTCAAACGTTGCACAACAAGCGCGTTGGCTTCTGCATAGTGGCTTGAATGGACGTCTAATAATTGTGGTTGCCCTTGCAATTCGGAATACCATTCCACCATATTGCCCTTCACTTCAGGGCGCGCCAATATGCTTGCCGTGCTAGGTGGCAAATAGCGATTTAATACCGCTACGATGTCATCGTAATGGTGAAATAACTCGATCGCTTCCCGGTTGTATTGTTCCAAACCAACTCGTGCCAGACGTTGCATAGTATTCCTTAAAAAACATCCCCAAAAATCACCGCACTTTGAGGATCACAAAAAGTAAAAAGAGGGCCACCAACATTGTTGGTAGCCCTCAATATTCGCATTATAAGCCTAATGCTTTTTGTAGATTAGATAACTTGCGTTGTAATTGTTCTAATTCCGCTTGTTTTTCCATTTCAGAACCGCCGCTGTTATTGACGGCTTTCATTTGTTTCTCTACTTCGGCAATTTCCGCCTGCAAATCTTGTCTGCCTTTGGCTTTTTGTTTTAACTCGGCTGTGAGTTTACCCACAGACTGATCGAGTTTAGCCTGTTGCGCTTTTTTCTGTGCAATAGATTGGTTAACAGATTTTTGTTGCGCTTTAATATCGGCATAAATTTTATTAAATTTGGCATTTTCTGTCTTCGCGTCTAACACCAATTTTTCTTTTTGTTCAATACGCTTGTCATAACTTCCGGAAAACTGGCAGGCCGCTTTGCTGAACATATTGAGTTCAACACTCGGATCGCACTCTTCCGGCGTGTTGGTACAGGCAGAAAGCAACACGGCAGCACCTAAAAGTGCGGCAGTTTTTAGCAATGTTTTTTTCATAGCATCTCCTTAACCGACATTTAACGCATTACGTTGTTGTGATACAACGGCAACTTGTTTTTCCAAGGCGGCAATCTGTTTTTGATATTGAGCGATTTGCGAGTCTAATTTCGCCACGTTCATACCGCTACCACGCTCTTTCTTCGCCACTTCTTTCCAATCTCTCTCGCTTTCTTTCATTTTTTTCAACTTTTCATTTAAGTAAGCGATGTTGCTGTCAATTTCTTTCAACTGACGTTTAGCTTCGTCTTTTTGAATGCTGTTATCTTTTAACTTACGATTCAAATTCGTCAACGTTTGCTGATTTTGGGTCAACACGGTTTTCGCAGAATTTGCCAGAGTTCTGGCTTCTTGAGTGTTTTTATTTAAATCTTTTAAATAAGCATTTAAACGCTCTTCTTTATTAGCATAATTGGTACGCTGTTGTTCCAAATAATAGTTACCGCCCATGAGGATACCACAACCAGCTACCGCAGCTACCGCAGAACATAGTGCTGCATTATTGGTTCCGCTTAATAAACAAGCCCCAACACCTGCCGCCGCACCGGCTGCACAGGCAGTTAATCCCGATTTACTAAAAAACTCAGCTTGATTGCCTGAGGTTAAACGGCTGTCTACATTAGAAGAACCGGAGTTGGACATACTTTCACAACCGGCTAAAGCCAATGTTGTGGATAAAGTCAAAACACCAACAATAGATTTTTTAGATTGAAAATTAAACATAGAGGCTTCCTTTTTTTACTTTAGTAAGGTGGGTCATTTTACTTGACGGCAGCGTTTTAACCAAGTATCACGGTCAACTTTTCCGTCTTTATTATATTGGGATAATTGTTCCCAATAAGATTGAATAAACTGTGCAGCATTATTTTTTTCACGATTTTGTAAACGTTGTTTGGTCACCTCTACTTGTTTCTCGATCATTGCCACATTATATAAAGTTGCATTATCAACTAAGGTATCGGCGTAATATTTTAAGGTAAACTTCAACGCATTCTCTGCTTTTAATTTTTTCTCACTGAGATTATTGATTTGCTCTTCGGTACACAAGCCTTCTTTCGGCGCACCATCACAGGTTTGTTTAATATTTTCTAGCAAATTCAACGCATTTTGGTAGGTATTATCCAAATCAACCATATTACTACACAAGAAACCGCCCAAACGCAATGAAGCTTGAATAGCTGAATCTCGCTGTTCGTCACGAGCTTGGTTGGCTTGACGCAAAGTATCATTCAATTTTTTCAGTTCTTTTTCCAACTGTTCCTTGGCAATAGTTTGATTTTGCACATCTTGTGCCAATTTTTCCAATTGCCCAACCACATTGGAACCTGCGCCATGTTTATCATCTTTGTTATCATCACGGCCTAGCTTAGCCCATTCTTCTTTCAAGTCTTTAATTCGTTGTGCAGAGGTCAGTACCGGCGCCACCATCGCCACACGAAAACCGATATCTTTGGCTTTATCCACATTACTGTTATTATATAAAGAACGCTCAATGCGATAAGCATTGGTTAAACTTTCTGCTGAATTTAAATAACTGCCACCACGTACGGTGACACCACCACTTTGCCCATGGTAATGATCTAAACGATTGAGTTTGAAAGCATCAAACATCATTTCTGCCGCATTACCCAAAGTGTCAAACAGGCCTAACGGATTGCCTTCCAACTGTCCGGTAAGCTGAATCTTACCATTCGCATTTTTGTTGCTCCACACATATTTCTCCGCACCATCTTTCATTGGAAAAAGCGGTTCACGAAATTCGGAGGAAGACACCGCAGCACCACCGCGCGCCGCATACTCCCATTCGGCATTAGTCGGCAAACGAACAAACCCTTTTGTGCCGTCCTCAGTTGGTAATTTATCTGCCGCATTTTTTAGCAACCATTCATTATATTTGCGGGTAAATTCCAGAGCATCAAACCAACTTACTTCTGTTATTGGTAAACGTCCTTTCATGTTGACTGATGGGCATTGTTCGTTCATTACCGATTGATATTGCAACTGTGACACTTCATATTTAGCCATTAAAAAATATCGCCCCTGAGACTTGTCGTCAAAACTGCCGGCAATAGCATTTGGGGTTGAATGTTCAGCAATTTGGTCGGCAGAATTGTCACTGCCCAGAAGGATGCTTTTTTCTTCCAAAGGTGAATGAGTTTCCGTTTTTACCATTCGAAAAACCATATTACCATCACAAGGCATGGGTAAAATTACATCCCCTTCCAAAGGTTTCGGATTATAGAATTTCTCTTCCCATGGAGTGCCATAAGCAGACTGCGCCACTAATTCCGTCAAAAGTGCGGTAACAAAAATAGCTATTTTTGTCTTACGCCGTGATTGTTGCATTTTGGGGGTTGTTCTAGACATCTCGTAAACTCTCTGCTGGTTGAATTTTCACCGCTTGTCGCGCGCCGATTCCGGCCACAATAGCAGCAAGGCATAACGCGATCGCAAAAGCGATGAATAAATGAATAAAATTCAAGCTACTGATAAAAATATCGTTGGATAAATTCTGACCTAATACGAAATTAAATACCTGACTGCCCGATAAGAACAAGAAATATGACAATACAAAAGCGAAACAGCTCAAACACAGAGCCTGCATAATTAAATATAACATCACCGCTCCACTTTGAAAGCCGAATAGACGCAGCAGTGCAATTTCTTTCCGCTTACGATCGATATTGGCTAAGAACGCACCAATCAGCGACAATACACACCCCAACACCGCTGTCGCTGCAATGACCATAAAAATCACATTGAGTACACCGTCAATGGCTTTGACGTTTTCAATGGCTTTGGCTTCTGTAGAGGTTTCAATATTTTTCTGCCGTAATTTTAACGCCAAAGGCGCTACGTCATCTAAGCTATTGGCATAAATGCGGGCGCGGGCGAAGTGTTCCCGCTGTTGCGGACGGACAGGATCCTGTTGATTGGCAAAAATAGCGGTTTGGTAGCCATCTCTAAAATCTTCCATTGCCAATAAGGTGTCCAACTGCACAAAGGCACCCGAACGGGCAAAACGGGTTTCAGGCACAATACCTTCCACCACCAATTCACTAATGGCTTTTTCCACCTGATTATTTTGCGAACGTGTGACCACCAAATTGATTTTATCGCCTTGTTTTACATTTAATTTCTCTGCGGTTAAGGTACTTAATAGCACACCATTGGGTTTACTTAGTGCTTGTTCCGTTAAAGGATCGTTAACGGCTGTCGGAATCACTTCCACATCCTGTACAAATTTCTTACCACCATTTTGATTGGCAGACAAATCGGCAATAGTATTTAAAGAACGGGTCAACGGCGCCACAAAACGGGTTTCCGGCTGTTGTTGTAACCAATCAAACCAGTTCTTATCTAAATTGAGATTGCCGATAATTTTAATTTCAAGATTGCGCGGGTCATTAATTAACTGATGGCGTAACTGGGAAACTACGCCGAATTTCAAGCTGAAAAGCAACAATAACGGCGCAATTACCGCAATAAGAGACGCAATGATGCAAAAAGACACTTTGCGATCGTAATACAAATCCCGCAACGCTAATTTGCCTAGGAACATATAAGACAGATTAACTTGCTGCATGATGCGTTTCCTTCGGTAAAAACACCGCTTGCGCCGGTGTGGATAAATCTGCATACAGACTTGGCAAATGATTATTTTCCACCAAATCCCAATCATGGGTAACTAAAAGCGCCGTAATTTTTTGCTCTTCCGCCAATTTAATCATTAATGAAAATAAGGTTTGTGCATTATTCGGATCAAGCGCGGCGGTAGGCTCATCAGCCAATAACAGGCTTGGTTTGTGAATCACCGAACGAATAAAAGAAACCCGCTGCCGCTCTCCAATAGAAAGCAGACGCGGGTATTTAGTAAGCAACGATTGAATATTTAAGGCATCCGTTAAATACAAAAACCAGTCTTTATCCATGGCGCTATTTAACATTGAACAAGGCAATTCAATATTCTGTTGTACCGACAGAAAAGGCAACAAGCCTCCCGTTTGCAACATGAAACCTAACTTTCCTGCCCGTAGCTTAGAAAGTGCGGTCTGATTTTTTTGTAAAATTAACGGTTGCAAATCCATTACATCACCGGCATCACCTAATTGATAGCGAACCAAACGATCGGGCTGCAAAATTAACCCGATCATTTCCAATAAGGTACTTTTGCCACAACCACTGGCACCTTGAATGGCTAAAATCTCGCCATCTTGCAATTCAAGTTTAGGCAGCAACACATTGAATTGTTGGCTACCTTGGCCACGCCGAATCGCCATTTCTTCAATAAATAACACCGCACTTTTCCTGTTATGTAAATGAATAAATTATGGTAACGCCTCAAGCGGTACAGGATAAACGTAATCGCGCGGATCGCTGCCTTCCGATAAAGAAATCCAGCGGGATTGGTCCTCGTTAAACACGCGGTAATGACGTAACTTGCTGTTTAAGTCACGAATAAATTTTTCTTGCTCTAAGGCACTCATGCCTTTCCAAATTTGTTCGTCCAATCCGGTGACTTGGCTTTTATACGGAATGCCATCCAAATACTCCCCTAACAAGCCTAACTCGCCCAGTTTGGTGGAGTTTTCTTGTTTTAATTTATTCGGGTCTTGTCCCATTGCCGCGGCAACAGAACGTAATTGGGCAAACATCGAATCCGGTGAAATTAACCCTTCATTCGCGGCATCGGCAATTTTTTTCACCACATCACTTAAATCGCTTAATTGCGCTTTAGTCATCAATACGCGGGCTTCTGCCGTCGGAATGGTTGGTTTAAGGAAATCTTTATCGCTAATCCAGGCTTTAAATACCGGCGGGGCTTTGGCACCATTTTTATCACCTAAATAAGCCAACTGCATTGCTTTGCCCAATAATTCCGCATCCTGTTCAATTTCAGTTTTGGCTTTTTCTTGCTTAGGCTCATCAACGATCGTACCTGCAGCATTTTCCCCTTGGTATGCCAATTTCACTTGCGATGTCAAGGCACGAGCCAAAGCACCGACTTTTTCACCAAACTCATTCACATCACCGGCATTCACCGCATAATACAAGGGCTTGTTCAAGTAGTTATTGAAAGATAAATCGCTGTATTGGGTTTTCGCCTGTTCGTGATTTTTTACCCCAGCCGGAGTTTTTAAGTGCAAGGTATAAATCGCCACGCCACGATGTTGTGCTTCTAAGCGCAATTGTTTTGCATCCATTCCGGTGGAGGATAATGGATTATTACCGTCTAATGCCCCCGCATCGGTCACCAACACAATGTAGCGACCACCAAAATTGTTCCAGTTAATTTCATTTAATGCTTGTGAAATACCGGCAAATGAATCTTCGCTAAACTCTTTACTGGATACTTTCGCCTGTTTTAATTCAACCGCTTTTTGCAAGAAATCTTGCGTATCTTTCACCGTACTTGGGTCAACAAACATTTTAGAGACGTATTCCAATCCCGGTACTGCCTTGGTACTGGAACGGAACCCGACCAAACCAAATTTAACCTGTTTGCCTAAATTCTCTTTTTCAATTTGTTCGGAAACTTGTTTAATTACATCACGGGTACGATTGATATAAGGGTCCATGGAAATACTGGCATCCACCACAAACACCACAGCAGCACTAAATCCGGTCAACACTTGTGGATCAGATTTATTGGCGTTTGGATCTATTTTTGATTGTGTTTTCTGTTGAATCACCGGAGCCGTTTTACTCACAGACGCCACTTCCAAAATACGTTCATAGAAACCTTGTGAGTTCATGACTTCTTCACCTTGTAGAATTGGCAGAAGATAGAAATTCTTTTGAAAATCAATAAACTCTTTTGGCTCTTGCGCAACAATTTGTGGTGGTGTTTTATTATTGGCTAAGTCTGCACGAATTGGCTCCAAAATTTTCTTCGCATCATCGGCATTCACCACGGTTTCAATGTCCTCCTTGCTCTTAAAGAACAATAAAGGCTGGCGTTCAATCGGGTTGGTAAAAGCCAAAGTCATCTGCATATTCCATGCAACTGTACAATCCGCATCTAACCAACCGATGGTTTTACCAAAGCTGTCCGGCCCTACTTTTAACCATTCTTTACCATTTGTCGTTTGGCGCTGATACACATAAAAACGGGAAAAAGCAGGCTGTTTTTTACCTGCCGTTGCACCCGCGTTATCCACCAATTGGCAACTTGGCGTGCTTAACACCCGTTGATAAAGTGTTTTTTTACCTTCCTGTTTTAACGGCTCATCCGCCAATGCGGCATTTGCCATAAATCCCATTAATAAAGCAATTGAGGTGACTTTAAAAGACTTCATCATTTTTTCAATTCCGCTAAACGTTGTTTTGCCTCGGCTAAATTCGGGTTAGCCTCCAATGCGGTTTCATACCAATAAATGGCCGTGCCTTTGTCGGCTTTAAAACAACTGCTGTTGGCATTTTCTTCATATTCTTTCGCGTATGCCAAAGCAATGTCGGCATTTCCGCTCTGAGCCTGATTCGCATATAAACGCTGTGCGATAGCACATTTGTTTTCTGCTTTGGCCTGATTAATCACGGCCAAAATGCGCTGGCTGTCAGGTTTGGTTTTTAGACAATTTTGAATAAAGGCTAATTCATCATTTTTATTTTGACTTAAACTACATTCATCGGCGGACTGCGCTTTTTCTTCCGTTTTATTTTTATTCAAGAAGTAATAAGCTGCTACACCGGCAATGCCCAATAAAAGAAGCAATAAAATAATCAAACCAAGTTTGCTTTTCTTTTTCGGAGCCGGTTGAGGCGGAGGCACAACCGTCAGTTCTTCCACCACCGGTTCAATAATAATTTCTTCCTCCGGCGGCAATCTGATCTCGTCAATAATCGGTTCAGGCTCAGGATCGGGAATATTCACCAAAACTTGGTCATCTACATGATTCACGGTGTTATCAATAGAGCGCACATCATCTGCACGTGCTGTATTGCCGCTGGCAGAAGACGCTAACACGTCATTGGAAAGTTTTAACACACCCATATCTTTTGTATTGGCATCGCGTACCATCATACGATATTGCATGGTGCTGCTTTGTTGTACCAAGGCATCAATTAACCAAGGGCCAAGTATGCCGCTTAGCACGTTATCTTGTAAGGTTAATTGCTCACTGACTTTCAACCAAACGGGTTCAATATTCCAATGCTGTCCTTCGGCAAAATAGTAGGAGTCCTGACTCCTTTGCACACTGATTTCAATATTTTCAACGCCACCTTTCCAGTTACCTGCGATGAATTCCGCATATCCGGGACGTACAGCTTTCAATTCAATTCTTAACATAACTTATCCTTCGGTTTATTCCGCCACCGCTGAGTTTCTAAAGACATTTAAAATTTCACCTAAACGCGCATTTTGTACTGCGTCAATTTCACGTCCGGCACTGTGCCCTGCATTACTTTGAGCGAATTCCATAAAGGCAATAAACCAGTCAGCGAGATAATTTTTGGTGTAATCTCCGGTGTAATTACTCAATTTTGGTAAATTATTGATTTTTTCCACTTCAGCGATTTCAAAAATCTGCCCATCACGCACATGACTTGCCGGGCGCTCCGCCACAGGCATTTGATCAAATCCAAGCCAAGCAAGGAAATCGGCAATTTCAGTGGCCACGGAGAATACTTGACGTTCCACGATTTGATCACGCTTACTGGCGCCCACTTCGTTACGATTAATCACTTTGGTTAAGCGATTTAATAAATTAAGACGGTTTGCACCGGTAATCAATTCGCCCACAATGCCTTCAATACATTGTGCCGAGAACGGATAAAATCGTGTATTGCGCGGATCCATAGAAATACCCCGTAAATGTTCAATCCACGCTTTAAACACCGCTTGGGCAAAACGGGATTCCGGCAATTTCTCTTCCGAAACGTTGGGATTTTTGACCGCACTTTGTGGCTCATCAAACAAATCAAAGCCGTCATCGAAGCCAAAACCGGAAGCGAATGCATTGGATTTATTTGCCTCATCGGAATCTTTGGCAGAAGGCGATAACAAATCATCGTCATTGTCGGCAAAATATAAAGAATGAATGGTTTCTTCCGGTAATTGAAGGCTACGTAAAAACTCACCCACAATTAATGCGCTTTTTTGTAATTCGCCAATGACCAATTTAGCCAACTGTTGTTTACGCTGCACTTCTTCCGCACCATCGCTTTGATACCAACTGGCAAAACGGTTTTCGATGATATGTTGAATCGCATGATTTAACTGTTCTGCAATACGCTTTTGCTTCACTTGCGGCATCGCCACTGTTTTTAAATAATCGCTGATCCGTTGCATCCCACCATCATTTAACAACATCATGCCATCCCAAGCCTCTTGAGGATTGGCAATGTGTTTTTGAATATCCGGATCGTCGGCAAATGTGCGACGTAACAAATCCAATTGCGCACTTTCATTTGGACGCACACGTAATTCCTGCCCGTCTTCTACATCTAGGAAAGACACTTTAAAGCCCGGTTTACGCACTAAGAAAGTATTGTTAAACGGTTTGCCGTTCGACCAATCATTTAACCATGGATAATTACCAAAACGCTCCAAAATGGTTTGTTTCAACAACCCGCCGGAACCCCAGCTGATTTTCAACATATTTTCATCTTTGGTCAGATCAGCACTAATTCGTTTATCAAACATAGTAATCGCCCATAACAAACCCGGTTTCCGTTGTGAGCGGGCCTCCGGCGTATCACCTTGGGTTTTATTAATCCAGCGTTCAAGCACAGGGCCTACGCTGTTAACATCGGATTGTTTATCGGATGGCGTACACACGATCAATAAATTCATTTCCTGGCTGTCAGTGTAACGCTCAAACAAATACGCCACTTTGCCGCGCAAAATTAACTGGGAAACCGGATTGCCTTCCTGAATTTCTTTAAGGCTTGAAATCGCCAAACGGCCGCGATAGCCCGGGAAGTCTAATAAATCCACACTTTCCACTGCTGGCACGCGGGTTGGGTTCATCAACGGAAACACAAGTTCAGCTGTAAGTGCGGTCAATTGTGCGAGAGAAATTTTTACCGGTTCGCCAATATTGTCTTCCGAAAAATAAGGGCGCACCTCAAGCAATTCGTCTTTATCCGTATTCAATCGCTCCAACATATCCACGTTCATAATACTATCCGCTTGGGATAGCTCGCCGTTAACTTCTTTTACCACAGCACTTAGCGGCGCATAAACACGATCTGCATTGCCTAAAGCAGCCAAAGTTTGTGCAAATTGAACATAAATCGCACTTAAATCCGCTTCTTCTCCCCATAAAATAGAGAACAACTGGGCGCGATCATTAATGCTCAAATAAGGGGCAATTAAAGTAGCCTTCGCCCAATACCCCCCTTGCAACATGGCTAAGGATTTTCCAAAGCTTTCCGTGGCGTAATCTTGCAAATCCACCACATCATCTTCCGTTACACCGGCCACACGCTGCGCTGACATTTTTGCCGTCATACGTCTTAATAGCGCATTGACGTTTTGTTGATCCAGTTTGTAATCAACTTTTTCCTTATCAAAATCATTGAAATAAGAATTCACCAATAATTTGGCAATTTCAATTTCATGGAACAATCGAAGTTCGAGCGGATAGCCTTGAATACCTCCTTTTGCCGTACGACTAAAACGGGTCACCAAACCAGTGGCTTCTTTACCTCCACCCGGTGGGTTAACGTGCTTAATAAAGTCTAATTTACGACCATCAAAAAGCGTTTCTAAATTGCCGTTAGCATCAGCGGCCAACGCTGAAATTAAAAAGGATTTACCTGCTTGGGATAACCCAAAAAAGCCTGTTGTCATCGGACGTTCAGACACCGCACCAAGACGTTTTGCGGTATTACGCAAGCGGCGTAATTCCAAAATGAGTCCATCGGCTTCATTATTTAAACGGGCGACATTCGGGCGAACTTGACTAACCCAATCAATCGCCTGTTGGGAACCATCAAAAATATTTTGCCATGCTTGCGCTAATTGATTTTCTACACTCATCTTTTCACACATCCACTATCTAACCAATATTGAGTTTCGCCTAAACCCGCATCAACCATTGTATTTAAGGTCAATTTAATATCTTCATTACGGCGGCAGGAACGTCCATCAGAGGCGGAAACAGATTTAATGTAAAAATTCTCCGCACTTTCTTGGCTATTGCTTAAACTGCTCTTGTTTTTCACGCCAAGCACCACTTTTAAAACCGTACCATCAATGGCTAAACGTCGCTTAATTTCATCGTTTTCAATGGTCAACAAATAAATCGGTGACGCTACCCAACGTTCTACGTTTAGCTGACGGAAACCGATACGCATTGCACCACGTACTTCAAATTCCGTATCCGGGAAATCATAATCTTCATTATCTAAATCAATTTCAGAATAATATAAGTTACTGTCTTTAATCACGTTGTTGTTATCCAACAAACCGATATAGCGAATAGTAGAATAAGAATGCATGGATGCCGCACGGAAATAGAAATTCGGCAAACGCATATTATTACTTAAGAAACACAGCATAGCACCTACTGCCGCTGTAGTTTTGGGATCATCAATGCGTCCTTGTTTATGGAACGGGTACCAGTTACCGGTGCGATAATGATGCAACGGCATAATTCGTCCCACAGGCAATGGCAAGCGGCTACGGAAGAAACTTTGCACCCCTGGAAGACGGGAAGGACGGCCGGTTAACAATAACACGTCACATTGGTATAAATTGATAATTTCACATAAGGCATTAAAGGTTTTACAAATATCAAAATACCCACGAATGAATAACTTATGAATAGCGCCTAAATCCACATGAATCGGCAGGTCTAAGATATTGAAGTCTGGATTACCTAATTCACGGGCAATTGGTGTATTAATATAATTCAACACACTTTCTGTCGGCTCATCTACTTGAGCCAGTAGACTACGGAAAGTTGCACCGGCTAAGCTATTTTCTGTGCTAAACGGATCAAATTCTTCATATTCTTTTAAAATACGCAAACCGATCGGACTAAACACTTGCAAGGTCAGTTGTTGACGTAATAATGCATCTTGCACTTTTAAGGTTTGGGAGCCGATATATTGTGCCAAAATAGGTTCAGGATCGCGTAACCCCTCTTGTTTTAGGCCATTACTGAGCGCAGGAACAACAATATTGCGAATAATGTCCAACAAAATGTCATCCCCGGCCACCTTGAAACCATCTCGGAACAGTTGTTCCGGCTCAATATAAGCATTACTGCTATTGGTATTGCTGTTTTCGCCATAATCCATTTTGTATTTATTAATCACCAAATCTGTTGTGCCACCGCCAATATCCACACTGGCAATGGTAATAGATTTATCTTTTTCCAATTTATCCGGGCGGGATAAAGCGGCAAAAAATTCTTCCGGACGACCGCCATAATTATTTTGAGTCTCGTTAAACAAATACACGATTTGTCCGCAAGTCGCTTCATCCCACTGAATATGTACTTCCGGCAACATTGGCCAATATTTTTGACGCCCTTCTTCGGTAGAGAAATCAACGTTATCGTCCGATTTATCCCATCCCAAGCTCTTCCAAACCAAGCCAATAGCTTGATACATAGCATTTTTGAAAATTTCCCGTTCAGGTTTCGGCATTGCAGGTGGAATGGTTAGAATAATAGAACGTAAGAAGCGCGGCGTACGGGAATGCTCTAATTTAGCACGTTGTGCCGGACTGTTAATTTGCATTAATGCGTGCATTAGCACCTCTGACAACATAAATGTCATCAAAGAACTACGGGAATATTTCGGTTGGAATACCGGCATTTTACGCTCAAATTCTTCTTCAACATCATCACGCAAAATATGTAAGGCTTCGCCGTATTCGTTGATTAAGCCGGAAAGTGGCTCGGCAGTGGCGTAAGGCTCGTGATCAGTTTTTACATAAGCAGAATTGAAACGCCACATTTGTTCGTATTTGTCCAAATCCCACAAATAGCGTTTCGGGCTTGATAACCCGGTAGAACCTTCATTACCGTTACGACGACTTGCCAAACGCCCTGCTTCTTTACCTACACGTGCAATGGTTGGCCATTGGAAAGCATCACGACGTCCACTTTGTAGCGACCAATGATCTTTGCCAAAAAAGGCCTGCGCAAATTCAACACGACTTTCAAACGGCTCAGTGTAAACACGTTCCGGATTGGTTAAATCTCGCAATTCCAATTCATACCGCTTTTTCAAGCCGTCTTTTTCTTGCACATGGTCTTCAATCAGGATGCCGCAAGTACGGGAGTTTCCCACATCCAGTACCATATCCACCGGAATTGCTTTCATAATGTCATCGGTTTTATTGGAGACCACTTTAATTCTTGGTAACGCCACTTCGCTACCTAAAATTGCCAAAATATTCAGATAATGCCCTTGGTGTGCTTTGCGTTCAACTTCTTGCACCAAGTCTTCCGGATGAATCTTCAAACGATTCGCTTCCGGCGCTAATTCTTTAAATAATTCCAATAACCAGTTATTTACCCAATTGAAATCTAAGAACCAAGACATTTGATCGGATTGATGTGCCAAGCCAAATAACACACCGGAACGTACATCTTCATTAGTAGGCGCCAAATAAGCAGTGTCTTGGCTATTTGGAAAAATTTTTGTATCAAAAGCAAACGTCACTCGGTGAGTATGCCCATCCGGATCTGCGCCCTCTGTTAATTCCACAATGCGTACCCGAGCCCAGTTATATGGGCCCTCATCAAAACGATCCGGCGGTACAGTTCTCAACACAGGAATTGGCAACCAAACACCGTCAAATAATTTAAAAGATTGCTCTACGCTAATTTCTTGCTCAGTGCGCACTAAAATGCCAGGACGGCTTGGATCACAAAATCCTTCACCATTTTTATCGGCAATTAGACGACGCAACGGCCCATTGACTGCCGAGGAAATGAAATTGCCATTGCTTTTTTCACGCCACTCTTTGGCTTTCCAATTAATCGTTAACGCAAAATCGATGAATTGCACGCCGCTATTCATGACTAACGAAAGTTCTTTACCAAAATTATGTAACTCGGGAAACATGTGCTATCTCTCTTTCATCTCGTTAAAACTTATTTCTTAATGGTAATCGGGAAGCGGTTATCGCCGTAAGAACCGTTACAATCCGCCGACGCGCTATTCGGTTTACAGCTGATTTCCGGCAGTTGATAAGTGCTGCCGTCGCTACAGCTCGCCACGTTTTTGTTGGAGATGGTTAACCCGCCGCCGCTTACGTTAGCGTTCACATCGCCCACACATTTCACGCCGTCGCCACGTTGCAACGTGACTTGGCCTTTACCTTTGTCGTCAAAGTTATAGCTCAAGCGCATCGGTTTACCGGTGGTTTTATCTTGAATACCGCCGCCCGCATTCCACGCGCCGTTTAAGAAATCCACTTTGCCTTCTTGTAGGCTTTTTTCCGGAATTTGCAGTTTTTGCTGCGTGGTATTGGCCGTCGGGTCATTGGCTTTCGGATCGCTCGCTTTTGGATCATTGGCTTTCGGATCATTCGGATTGACTTTGTTATCTTTATCGGCCGGCTGATTCGGCTCAACGCCGTTTTTGTCTTTGCCGTTCAAATTCGGATCGACCGGCGGCAATGCCTGCTCATTCGGATTCATCTCGTTTTTCGCTGCCTCGTCTTTGCCTAAGGCATTCGGATCCTGCGGGTTGGTTAACGCCGTTTTATTATCCACGTTAGCGTCGGTTTGCAAAGCGGTGTTGTCGGTTGCCGTGATGTTGTCGGTCGCATTTACTTCGGCGGCTTGCTCTAATTTGCTCACCAAACCGTTATCGGAAACCACCGTGCCGTTGGCGTCAACCCATTGGCCGTTTACGTAACGATAGGCCGTGCCGTTGAGGTTTACGGTTTTTTCTTTTTTGTCTTTGTCATCTGCGACAAGGGTTTTATTATCGTCTTTTTTGTCGCCCAAAAGTGCGGTCGTTTTTTCGTCCGTTTTTTGCACCTCACGTTTGGTCAACGGATCCAATTCGATTTCCTTGCCGGTGGAATCGAAACAGCCGAACAAATAACACAACAGCAACGCCAACAGCAATAACAACGGCAGCAACCACCACAACCACGATAATTTTTTCTTCGGTGCAGCAGGCGCGGCTTCAGGAATCGGTGCGGCGGCCACCAACGGCGCGGCAGGTTTTAAACTTAAGAAAGGATCGCCGTGTAAATTAGTGTTCTTTTCAATAAAGCCCCAAAAGGTAATGACCGGGCGATTATTCACCAAATAGACGTGTTCGGGATTCGGAAAGCGCAAGGCTTTGAGGTTTTCGGCAGAATCGGGATTGTTCGGTTCCGCCCATAATAAGCGGGAAAATAGCAGTTGGTCGCCTTTTAAGTTGGCTTGTTTACTCATTTCCAAGCCTAAATCCGCCATGTTGCGTTCAAACACTTTTAATTCGCTCAAGGCTTGTTGGCGTTCTTGTTCCGTGGCGGACGACCAAGGAATGATCATATATTTACCGTCGGCGCGTTCCGATTCGAAAGGCACATACCAATCGATTTTGCTGCCTTGGTCATTGCGCTGCGGAATCGCCAAATAATCGGAAAACACGCGTCCGCGCTTTAACCGAATCGTATCGCGCAGTTGCGACGCCACGGAATAGACGGCCTGCCCGTCTTGCCCTAGCGCGGTGTAATCTTTAATATCGCCGGTTCTTAAAAGAGTGCTTAACATACACTTGTCCTCAAGTTGAAAATCGCTAAATTATCAAAGTGTTAACTATACTGAATTTTACCCCAAAAATATATAAAAGCCTATTAACCAAGTAAAAATATCGGATATTAACTAGAAAACACCTAACGATCCGGATGGATTACAAGCAAAAAATACAACAAAAAATACTATTTCATAAATCTCAGCCCCAAAGGGCGAAAGCCTATGTTGCTCATTTTGCAATCAATGTACAATATTATTGCTACCTCTTTCTATCAAGCCAAATTAATATTTCTTGGTATCTAATTCTTCTTACGTATCAAACAATGAATTGAGGTTGACCAGTGCATCGCTTTGCACCAAAAAACAGGTAAATACCTCAATATTATGAACATCCTGACTTCGAAATAACTGCTACTTTCTTGCAGTTCAACTGTAAACAATTTATTACAAAATTCCTAATCTGCAAGAGTTTTCTTATAACACATAAAATAAAACAAACCAAAAGAAAAAGGACATATTGTGGTGTTGTTCGCATATCTGTTATATGGCACATTGCCGGCAATCAACCGGCAAATAACAAATCGGGAAATATTGAAACAACCGGCCATTCAATCTAAGCCAATAAAAAATTCGCGTGTTTTTACCGCACCTTAAAGAGCGATATAAATAGTAAAACGCCATGATGTTGTAGCGTGATGTTAACGTATGAGTATAAAGAGTTTGAAAATAAACATAAAACACCTTAAAGCAACAAATCATCAGAAGGTAAATATACTCAATCCTCCCCATAAATTTCAGAGAAAATTAATATTTTGTGAGTTATATCACGTTATTTATTTTACAAAATGTAAAACTTAAAATACAATCAATGTAAACTTTTAAATACACACAAGGGATATCTATGAACAAAACTGTGGGAAGTACACTGCTCGTAGCAGGTACAATGATTGGCGCAGGCATGCTGGCGATGCCGCTCACTTCTGCAGGTATTGGCTTTGGTGCCACGTTATTTCTTTTGATCGGACTTTGGATGCTGTTAACCTTCAGTGCATTGCTGTTCGTTGAGCTTTACCAAACTGCACCAAGTGACGCCGGTATCGGCACGTTGGCAGAACAATATTTCGGTCGCCCGGGACGGATTATTTCTACCGCCGTATTAATTGTCTTTTTGTACGCACTCATTGCCGCCTACATCAGCGGTGGCGGTTCGTTATTGACCGACACCTTGCCAACCATCGTTGATCGTGACACTACAAGCAAAGTCGCCGTATTGATTTTCACCCTTTTCTTCGGTGCATTTATCATTATCGGTACGCACAGTGTCGATAAAATTAACCGCCTGCTGTTCTTTGTGATGATTGCCACATTCGTGATGGTGCTAAGTTTGATGTTGCCGGCAATTAAACTCGATAACTTACTGGCAATGCCTATTGATAATGCGCTGATCATTTCCGCCAGCCCGGTATTTTTTACCGCGTTTGGTTTTCACGGTTCGATTCCAAGCTTAAACAAATACCTCGGCGGTAATGTCAAAGCCTTACGCATTTCCATTTTAGTGGGCTCCGGTATTACCTTGTTCGCCTACATTTTATGGCAACTTTCCACTCACGGTTTGCTGACACAAAACGAGTTTCTACAAATCTTGCAACAAGATGCCACATTGAATGGCTTAGTCACCGCGACATTAACCATTACACAAAGTAGCGTGATGGCAAACGCCGTGAAAATCTTTTCCACCTTGGCATTAATCACCTCATTCTTGGGTGTAGGGCTCGGCTTGTTAGAATGTATCGAAGACTTATTAAAACGTTCCTTTAACATTAATGCGGGGCGTTTCTCACTAGGGTTAATGACATTCATTCCGCCAATCGTCTTCGCCTTATTCTACCCACAAGGTTTCATTTTAGCGTTAGGCTACGCCGGTCAAATGTTCGCTTTCTATGCCGTAGTGCTTCCGGTTGCCCTTGTGTGGAAAGCTCGCCGCATTCACCCGAACTTGCCGTATAAAGTCTGGGGTGGAAAAGCCACACTGATGCTCGTTTTGGTCCTTGGTGTCATCATTACCTCTATCCCATTCGCCATCCGCGCAGGTTATCTGCCGTTTGTAGTGGGTTAAAAATACCTAAAAAAACGACCGCACTTTGATTTTTAAGATCAAAGTGCGGTTTGTTATATCTTGTTTTCTTAATAAACCCCATAAAAAACGGTGAACTCAGTCACCGTTTCTTTGAATTAAACATTAAGGTTTAGGATTTTTTAGCAAATTCACAGGGAGGGGTAATTTGATTTTTCATTTTACTACTGATTTCGCGACGTTGTTTGGATAATTCGGCGTTACGAATAATATAGTCGTCAACACGGTTTTCATAATCATCGCGCATGCTTTCAATAATGGTTCTTACATCTCGAATCGACATATCATCACGGATATATTGATTTAAATTATCTAATAGCAATACACGTTTTTGGTTATCGCGAATCTTACGATTGTTATCGTCCATATCGCGCAATAGTTTATTTTTCAAGCGATACATCCGCACATACTCCAAAACATCTTGAAAAGACTTGTTGACGTTTTCCATTGGTTTGCTCCCTGACAATAAAATGAATGGCGATAATGTAGCCTTTTTTGTGGATTTCGTCAAAAAATTCCCCATTTAAAAAGAGGATTATTTTCCCGCCCAATAAATTCAAAAAATTTCCGTAAAAATCATTGATTAGAAAACGGTGAGGTGATAAAACTGAAAGCCACTTTTACTCAATGACTCAATCAAAGGAAATCCCATGGCAAACGTATTTAATTTCAGTGCCGGTCCGGCAATGATGCCCAAAGCGGTGTTAGAACAAGCACAACAAGAATTATTAAATTGGCAGGGGCAAGGCACTTCCGTTATGGAAGTCAGCCACCGCGGCAAATTGTTCATGGAATTAATCGCTCAATCCCAAGCGGATTTTCGCAAACTCTACAACATTCCGGAAAACTACCACGTGTTATTTCTACAAGGTGGCGCGCGCGGTCAATTTGCCG
The DNA here is from genome assembly GCA_963515835.1 of uncultured Aggregatibacter sp. Taxonomy (GTDB): domain Bacteria; phylum Pseudomonadota; class Gammaproteobacteria; order Enterobacterales; family Pasteurellaceae; genus Aggregatibacter. The sequence continues at coordinate 4,854 of CAUPZK010000008.1, read as the reverse complement.
CAATTCCAATGAATTTATTGCGTGAAAATGGTAAAGCGTTGTATTTAAACAGCGGCCACTGGTCTGCCACAGCAGCAAAAGAAGCCCGCTCTTTTGGCGAAATTGATGAAATCAACATTTTAGAACCGGGCGATGAACTCAAAGTCAAATCCCTTGATTTCAGCGATATTGCCGAACAATACGATTATGTTCACTACTGTCCGAACGAAACCATCAGTGGCGTGGAGATTTTTGATGTGCCAAACGTCGGCAATGGCGTGTTAGTGGGTGACTTCTCCTCTACCATTCTTTCCCGCAAAGTAGATATCAGCAAATTCGGCTTAATTTATGCCGGGGCGCAAAAAAACCTTGGCCCGGCGGGGATCACCCTTGTTATCGTGCGTGATGATTTAATTGGCAAAGCGCGCAAAGCCACACCGTCCATTTGGAATTATGAAACGCAGAAAAACAGCGATTCTATGATCAATACGCCACCAACATTCGCTTGGTATTTATGTGCCTTAGTATTCAAACATTTGTTGTCTATCGGCGGCTTACCGGAAATCGAACAACGCAATCAGGCAAAAGCCAAATTGTTGTACGATTATTTAGACGGTAGCGATTTCTACCAAAATAACGTGGCAAAAGCCAACCGCTCTTTAATGAACGTAACGTTCACCACGGGCAATGACGAATTGAATGCAAAATTTGTTGCCGAAGCCACGGCAGCGGGATTACAAGCATTAAAAGGCCACAAAGTGTTAGGCGGTATGCGCGCCTCCATTTATAACGCCATGCCGATTGAAGGCGTACAAGCATTGATTCAATTCATGCAAAAATTTGCCAAAGAAAACGCATAGCCCTCTTAAAAGTGCGGTCGAAATTCATCGTAAAAATCCACCGCACTTTCTTTTTCTTTATGACTACTCGGAGCATCTTATGCAATATCTTGATCGTGCCAATGCAGGCGTAAAAGCGCTTTCACCTTACCAAGCCGGCAAGCCCATTGAAGAATTAGAACGCGAATTAGGCATTAAAAATATCATCAAACTCGCTTCAAATGAAAATCCGTTCGGCTTACCGCCCAGCGCCAAAAACGCTATTCAAGCGCAATTAGACAACCTTCATCTTTACCCCGATTCCAACGGGTTTTATTTCAAACAAGCTGTCGCGGAAAAATTCGGTTTACAACCGGAACAAATCACCCTTGGTAACGGCTCCAACGATTTAATTGAACTCATCGCCCACACCTTTGCCTCCGAGCAAGACGAAGTCATTTATTCCCAATATGGCTTCATTGTTTACCCGTTGATTAGCCAAGCCTTAAATGCCAAACGGGTAGAAATTCCGGCAAAAAATTACGGCAACGATTTGGCGGCTTTTCTAAACGCGATCACGCCAAAAACAAAATTAATTTACCTCGCTAACCCAAATAACCCGACAGGTACTTTCTCAAGTGCGGTAGAAATTGCGGACTTTTTGGCCCAAGTGCCGCCACAAGTGATCGTGGCGTTGGACGAAGCTTATGTAGAATTTACTGAACCGAGCGAGCGCGTGGATTCTTTCGGTTTGTTAGCAAAATACCCGAACCTGATTGTGTGCCGAACCCTCTCCAAAGCCTATGGGTTAGCCGGTTTGCGCATTGGTTATGCGGTTTCCTCGACAGAAATTGCGGGCTTACTCAATCGCGTACGCCAACCCTTTAACTGCAACAGTCTTGCCCTTGCCGCCGCCACCGCTGCCATTCAAGACGATGAATTTGTCGCCAAAGTGGCGGAAAATAATCGAATTGGCTTGCAATTATTGCAAAACTTCTTTGATGAAAAAGGCTTGCGTTATGTGCCGTCCAAAGGCAATTTTGTGATGTTGGACTTGCAACAACCTGCTGCGCCGATTTATCAAGCGCTGTTACGCAAAGGCGTAATCGTGCGTCCACTTGCCGGTTATGGTTTGCCAAACCATTTGCGCATCAGCGTCGGCTTGCCAGAAGAAAATCAGCGTTTTTTAACCGCACTTAGCGACATTTTAGGCTTATAACGGACAACTTATGCAACACGCCACTTCCATTACCCTTAACCCGATCCACCATGTGGAAGGCACGATCAATCTGCCCGGTTCGAAAAGCCTCTCCAACCGTGCCTTATTGTTGGCTGCGTTGGCGCGAGGCTCGACCAACGTCACGAATTTATTAGACAGTGATGATATCCGCCATATGCTCAACGCCTTAAAACACCTTGGTGTGCAATATTCGCTGTCTGACGATAAATCCGTCTGCGAGGTACAGGGCTTAGGTGGCGCCTTTCAATGGCATGACGGCTTAGCGTTATTTTTAGGCAATGCCGGCACTGCCATGCGTCCGTTGGCGGCAGCACTCTGTTTGGCACGTGAAAACGCTTCCCCACAAAATGAAGTGATATTAACCGGTGAACCGCGCATGAAAGAGCGCCCAATTCAGCACTTAGTAGATGCGTTGTTGCAGGCGGGTGCAGACATTCGTTATTTAGAAAACGAGGGCTATCCGCCGATTGCTATTCGTAACACCGGTTTGCGTGGAGGCACGATTAAAATCGACGGTTCCATTTCATCGCAATTTTTGACCGCACTTTTAATGGCTGCCCCCCTTGCAGAAGGCGACAGTGAAATTGAAATTATTGGTGAATTAGTTTCCAAACCCTATATCGATATCACCCTTAACATGATGAAAATCTTCGGCGTGGAAGTTGAAAATCAAAACTATCAACGCTTTCTCGTGAAAGGTAAACAATCTTACCAATCCCCTGGCTCATTTTTGGTGGAAGGTGATGCCTCCTCGGCGTCCTATTTCTTGGCAGCTGGCGCCATTAAAGGAAAAGTGAAAGTCACCGGCATCGGCAAAAACAGTATTCAAGGCGACCGTTTATTTGCCGATGTGTTAGAAAAAATGGGAGCAAAAATCACCTGGGGCGAGGATTTCATTGAAGCGGAACAAGCCCCGTTACACGGCGTGGATATGGACATGAACCATATTCCCGATGCGGCCATGACCATTGCCACGACTGCGTTGTTTGCCGAAGGAGAAACCGTGATTCGTAACATTTACAACTGGCGGGTGAAAGAAACGGATCGCTTAACCGCCATGGCAACCGAACTGCGCAAAGTGGGTGCTGACGTGGAAGAAGGCGAGGATTTTATTCGCATTCAACCCTTAAAATTAACAGATTTTAAGGCAGCCGAAATCGAAACCTATAATGATCACCGCATGGCAATGTGTTTCGCCTTAGTGGCATTATCCGACACGCCGATCACTATTTTGGATCCGAACTGTACGGCAAAAACGTTCCCAACGTTTTTTGAGGAATTTTTAGCCATCGCACACTAACCTCGTGCTAATAACAACAAAAAAATTAAAACCGCAGAAAAAACAAACCGCACTTTATGTTGCATCATATAAAGTGCGGTTCGTTTTTAAGAAGATTTACGCTTCCGGCTGATAGCCCTCATCATTCAATGTCGGATGTTCTGCGCCCTGCTTTGCCAGTTGATCGCAAATTTCATTTTCACGATGCCCTGCATGCCCTTTCACCCAACGCCAATCCACATGATGGCGGGCAATAGCCTGATCTAACGCGATCCATAAATCTTGATTTTTGACCGGTTTGCCACTACTCGCCTTCCAATTGTTTTTCTTCCAATTGAAAATCCATTGTGTAATGCCATTTTTCATGTATTGACTATCGCTGTATAAATGGATGTCGCAAGGTTCTTTTAAGCTATTTAACGCTTCCACCACAGCCAACAATTCCATTCGATTATTGGTTGTTAAAAAAAAGCCTTTGGACAACTGTTTTTCATGTTGTTTATAACGTAACAGGATGCCAATGCCGCCCGGGCCGGGATTACCAAGGCAAGATCCATCGGTAAAAATTTCGATTTGTTTGCGCATATTGACTACTAATTTATTTTAAATGGGGCGATAATACCCGAAATTTTTACGGATAAAAAGTCAAGTTATGAGTATTCAAATTAACCCGAATCGCCAGATTGTACTGGATACGGAAACCACCGGTATGAACCAGCTGGGCGCCCATTATGAAGGTCATTGCATTATTGAAATCGGTGCGGTGGAAATGATCAATCGTCGCTACACCGGCAATAATTTTCACATTTACATCAAACCCAATCGCCCTGTCGATCCTGAAGCAATTAAAGTACACGGCATCACCGATGAAATGCTTGCGGATAAACCGGATTTCAGTCAAATTGCCAATGAATTTATTGAGTATATTAAAGGTGCCGAGTTGTTGATTCACAACGCGCCCTTCGACGTGGGGTTCATGGATTATGAATTTGCCAAACTCAACTTACCGATAAAAACCAACGATATTTGCCAAGTGATCGATACGCTCACGATGGCGCGTCAAATGTATCCGGGCAAGAAAAATAACTTGGATGCACTATGTAGCCGTTTAGGTATTGATAACAGTAAACGAACCTTGCACGGTGCGTTACTGGATGCGGAAATTCTAGCAGACGTTTACCTTGCCATGACAGGCGGGCAAACCAGTCTTTTTGATGAAAACGAATCAGAAATTATTCAACATGTGAATGAGCAACAGGTGCAAAGTGCGGTTGTGTTTTCACATAATTTACGCTTGGTTACCCCCACTGAAGCCGAATTGCAGGCACATTTGGAATACCTCAAGTTAATCAATAAAAAAAGCAAAGATAATTGCTTATGGACGCGCCAATCTCAAGAAGAAACCTTACACTAAACAAATCGTTCACCGATTAAACAAGTAAGTTCAAAAGAGAAAAAAAAAGTTGACGGAATGGCCTGTCATCATTATTATGCACCTCACCTGTGCGGAGTGGTAGTTCAGCTGGTTAGAATACCTG